>CAMDRY010000255.1 GCA_945906975.1 Bordetella parapertussis
GAGGCGCACCGTACGCAATGGAAAGCGGTGATCAAAGCGACGCGCAAATAATGGGTCAAGCGTTACCGCACGCGACGCAGTTCGATCCGTCGATTCGCCGTCTAGCCATCACGCCGTCATGATCAAGAGGTCTTTTTGTTGCCGCCGGCAGCCGATTTGACCAGATGTGCAGGTTTCGGTTTGACCAGGGTGCGCCCAATGAATCGCTGGTCAGTAGCTGATCGGCACTACCCCTCTAAACTGGTCAATTTGCGGTCGACGTCAACAGTGCGCTTTTCAAAAGTCCAAAACAACACCAATTCGAGAAATTTAGCTGCCGCCACCCTACCGACTATCTAGCACTGATCCGGCCTGTGGCTGCCGGAAGGGCACGCCTCTCGCGATTAGCACCCCGCACCTTGCGGTGCTTCGTTACATTGTCAGGATCGCTCTTTATTCAGACCCCTGATTCACCCGGTGACACGGGCGGTTCCCTCCTTTCCTCTATATTGGGAACAACTGTCACAAGCGACTTCGTGTCGCACTTGATTTGACTATCAGTCATCTGCGGCCAGTCTATATAATGATGCACTCCCGCACATCGTTTGTCTTCAGGCACGAGGATGGCAATGAAAAATCGCGATGACAATTCCCTTGCATATTCCGGATACCGTGCCCAGATTTCGGGCACCGCCGAGATGGAAATCGTCCAGTCGGGCAGGGGCACACCGGGTGGTGAATACCTGCGCCGCTTCTGGCATCCAGTCGCCTATGAGAGCGAAGCTCTTGCGGCGCCGCTGCGCGTTCGCATCATGGGAGAGGATCTGGTCGTATTCCGCGATCAGAGTGGCGCGGTCGGCCTGCTGCACCTGCATTGCAATCACCGCGGTACTTCGCTGGAGTTTGGCCGCGTGGAAGAGCACGGCATTCGCTGCTGTTATCACGGCCGTGTCTTTGATGTGGACGGAACGGTGCTCGAGATGCCGGGCGAACGCGCGGCAGAACGCCTGTCAAAGGAATACGCGCAAGGGGCTTACCCGACACATTTGTTTGGCGGAATGGTGTTCGCCTACATGGGGCCAATCGAGAAAAAGCCACCCTTCCCGATGTACGACAAGTGGGACATTCCCGGGATGAAGCTGTCGCCGGGACCGCGCATGCCCTTCGCCTGCAACTGGGTGCAGGTGAAGGAGAACGCCATGGACCCGGCGCACACCGCAATCCTGCACGCCTGGGAAGGACGCTTCGCCGACGAATTCGGCGTATTCCCCGAACTCACCTGGATTGAAACGCCTGTTGGCATGGCGTACCTGGCGGCACGCCATATCAACGGCAAAATCTGGGTGCGATCCACCGACATGATGTCGCCGAATATCCACAGTCTTTCTTCTGTGTTCGAGACCGGACAGACGTTGAAACAGTGCTCACCGCCGTGGATCACCATCTGGACCACGCCGGTGGATGACCACAATTGTGTCAATTTCGCGCTGTGCCACATCCGAGAGGATGACACCATGCCAGTCGAAGCGCGCAATCGCGCCATGCTGGCCGCCGGCGGTCAGACCGAGGATCGCCCCTACGCGGAACGCCAGAGGATTCCGGGTGACTATGACGCCATGGTCAGCCAGGGATCGATAACCCGGCACTCGCTCGAGAAACTGGGCACGCTGGATCAGGGCGTGGTGATGTTCCGCAGGCAATTGCGCCAGGGGATTCGGGACGTGGCGGAGGGCAAGGATCCGCACGGCCTGATTCGAAGCGGTGAACTGATCCCCACTTACGGTTCCGATCGCATCGTTGAGTCCTCCTCTGTTTCGGGCAATCCTGACGATCCGGATGTGCTGATGTATTTTGCACGTCGCGTGGCCGCCGAATATCTGCAATCGCCGCCGCTGGTCGGTGTGAAGATTCCGCCGCCGCCGCCGCTGCCCTCTCACGCTTTTGCCCCCGCAGGCACTCGCACTGGTGCGCAGCGTGCCGCCACCTCCGCGTAGGAGATCGCCGTGATTACCCGTCGCCATTTCATCTCCGCCGCCGGCCTGGCCGCCACCTCACTCGCAGTTGGCGGTGTCTCACTAAGGGCGAGAGCCCAGGCCTTTCCCAGGCAAGCGCGTATTCTGCTCGGCTATCCGCCTGGCGGGTCAATCGACGCCGTCGCGCGCATCCTCGCCGACAAAATGCGCGGGAGCTATGCGCCGATCTTGGTGGTCGAGAACCGCCCTGGAAACCGCGCGGCAGTGGTGATGCAGGGATTGATGAGTGCTCCGGCGGATGGCTCGGCGATGCTGATCGCCCCCCACTCCGTCACCACGGTATGGCCGCATGTGTACAAGAATCTTTCCTACGACGCGCTGAAAGACCTGATTCCTATCTCGATGGTGAATTTCTTCGACTTCGCCTTCGTGGTGCGCGCGGATGTGCCGGCAACCAACCTCGCCGAATACGTTGCGTGGTCCAGGACGAACCCCAAACAGAACGGCCTGTTCGGCATCACCGGGGCGGTTGGCGGGACCCCGCACTTTGTGGGCGTGCTGTTCGCGCAAAGCGCCGGAATCGAACTCACGCCCGTTCCCTACAAGGGTACGGTGCAGGGCATCCAGGATCTGCTCGGCGGCCAGACACCCGCCTGGATCGGGCCGCTCGGTGATATCGAACGCTTCCACAGCGCAGGCAAAGTGCGTGTGCTTGCGACCACTGGACTCAAGCGCTCGAAGTTCGTGCCGCAGGTACCTACGTTCGTCGAGGCCGGCCACAAAGAGGTGGTCTGGCAGGAGCGCTTCGGCATATGGCTGCGTGCCGGCGCAACACCCCAGACGGTGCAGGCCCTCAACAAGGCGTTGCGCGATGCGCTCGATTCGCCCGAGGTCAAGGGCATGTGCGAGAAGTTTACAAGCGAGTCGGCGGGCAGCACGCCGGCCGAGTGGGACGCCATCATCCGGCGCGAGCACACGCGCTGGGGCGGCATCATCAAGTCGGCCGGCTTCCAGCCAGAAGACTGAGCAGTACGGTGACCAAGCCTCATGTCTGACATCGAACGCAACCGCGTCAGGGAAAAAGAGCCGCCCGCCCTCAGCAACTATGAACTGGCGATCAAACGCGGCCGCGAAAACGCCGAGCGCAACCGGCTCGGGCGCATCGTTTGTCGCATGGAAGAAATCCCGCAGGAACTGACGCGGCAGGGAAGGCTTCGAACTTATCTCGGCCTCAATATCAAGGACACGCCGCTGCAGGACTGGATTGTCTTCACCCATGAGGTCCGCAGCGCTTCCGGGAAGCACAAGCACCAGGGCGGGCTGATCATCTATGTGATCGAAGGCGCCGGCTATTCCATCATCGACAGCGAGCGCGTCGATTGGGAAAAGGGGGACCTGGTGCTCCTGCCCCTGAGAGACGGGGGCGTCGAGCATCAGCACTTCAACTTGGATCCCGCCAAACCCTCCCTTTGGATCGCATTCATCCGCAAAGCCATCCAGGATTACGTGGCATCAGAGATGACGCAGACTGAAGAATCGGGCGAATACAAGGCACAGCAGAATGTCCGCTGAATCCGAATCCGAGGACCGCTACCAGCTACTGGCCAAAACTAATTTTTGGGACGAACTGCTTGCGATGCGGGATAGCCAGCGCGAGCAACGCAAAAACGGCATACAGGTCATCAAGGGTTCGAAAATCCCGCAGGAACTCAACCGCCAGGGCCTGATGCGCTGGTACCTGCATCCGGCGATCACCGACACTGTGCTCACCACTGAGATGTTTTTCGAGCAGGAAATCCCGCCCGGCAGCCGCTCCGGGCGGTACAAGTTTCAGGGGGAACAGGTGATGTACATCGTGGAAGGTCGTGGCTACACGCTGATCGACGGGGTCAAGCACCCGTGGGCAGCGGGTGACGTGGTGAATCTTCCCGTGCGAAAAAACGGCATCATTGTGCAGCATGTCAATGACGATCCTCGGCAACCGGCGAGATTCGTCGCGGCCGAGCCGAATTTCTTCGCCTGTACCGGCGTTGATCGGGGTTCGGGTTTTGAACAGCTCCAGGACGCACCCGAGTACCCGCGTCAGTCCAAGTAAAGGAGATGCAACATGAGGAAAGCCCTCCAAAACCTGATCATCCTCGCTACAGACGTCATCGTTTCATTTGGCGCCGCGGCTCAGGGCTGGCCTCGAAGCCCGTGCGGGTCATCTCAACATTCACCTCCGGCCGTCCCGCAGATGCGCTGATGCGCCTGGTAGGACACAAACTCGGCGAACCGCTGGGCCAGCCGGTAGTGGTCGAGGTGCAGGCCGGCGCCGGCGGCCTTGTCGGCGCGCAATCGGTATTGCGAGCCGCGCCAGACGGCTACACCCTGCTCTATTCGATTTCCACCACGCTGGTGGCGACACCGCATCTGGTGAAGAACCGCACGGTCGAAATGACGGACTTCGCGCCCGTCATCACCATGGCCAAGGCTTTGACCTGCATGGTCGCGGCGGTTTCGTTTGCACCCAACAGCGTGCGCGAACTGATTGCCTACGCGAAGGCAAACGCAGGCAAAGTTGCCTAAGCTTCGAACGGCATCGGCGGTACCTACCACCTTGAAATAGAAATGATCAAGCAGAAGCCGGGCGTCGACATCACCCATGTCCCATACAAGGGCGGCACCGACGGCGTAGGGTCAAAAAAAAAGAAACCACTCAAAACGCAGTAGTTTTTGGGTGCGAGGGTTCTCACAGACATCAGAGGGAAATGCGCGGAGGCAACAACTGAGTTTGCAGAAATGTCGTGCAACGTGCAAATTTGCGTCTTGCGACTTTTTCCACTCCGCTACCCAATACGTCAAACGAACTCCTTGGCGCTTATTTTTCCAATTCCCCACCGCCCGACCAAATTACTTCTCGCACCTGCTGCCTGTAAGTCATTGAAAATACTCGAAGTGGCGTCGCGAGCGCTCGCGTCCCCACTGATAACAGAGAGCGGTATTTGAGGGAATCGGGCGGGAAAACGCACCGTCCAGGGCGCGACGCTCGCGACGTCATTGCGGTTTTCAATGGGGAAACGGGCAAAAAAAATCCCAACTGGTAAGGGTTGGGACTTTGAGTAGTGGTGGCAGTTTGAAATATGAAGTCACGTCCGTCAGCATTCAGAAGTC
>CAMDRY010000256.1 GCA_945906975.1 Bordetella parapertussis
GCGCGGCAAACATTACCGCGACCGCTCAACTGCGGCAGTAAGGCAGGGCGAGAGTCTGCAGCACTTCTCCGGTCTTGCGGTTTTGCACAAAGGCAACCGCACCGGCCTTGCCACGCTCGGCCGCGCCAAGCGCGGTACCCAGGCTGGCCGCGGCACGCCCTTGGGCATTGAGCGCCACCGGGCCGCTCCACTCACGCGCGACGTAGTCGTGCAGCAAGCTTGCGCCCTTGTTCTCTCCGGCGCGCACTTCGCTTTTGAGTTCGCTCTGGTAAAAGGCAAGGTACAAGGCGGTGTCGGCACGATCCTCGGGCTTTGCGGCAACGGCGCTGCCCCTGAGCTCGAGGCGCCCGGCACCGGCGTCGCGAAACTCCAGTTCGATGCTGGCCTTCGCCGGTTGCGCGTTGATACGCTTTACCTCGTCGGCTATGCCGCCGGACCAACGGCGAAAATCGCGGCCACCCAGCACGACCTGCGGCGTATAGATGACCGTAGACTTGTTGATGGCGCCGGTTTCCTTTTGCCGCTCCGTGAACTGCGGCTTGGCGTAAGGGTCTTTCCAGCCAATGTAATCCCAGTAATCGACGTGCAGCGACAAAGCCACCGCCTTGTCGGCGGTGATGCCGGTGGAGGGCAGCGCGCGCAGCCAGCGGTCGGCCGGGGGACAGCTGTCACAGCCCTCGGAGGTGTAGAGCTCCACCAGCGCAACGGTAGCGGCACCGCTTTTGGCGCTGCAAACCGGCGCTGCTGCGACGCCGCCCGCCATCGCGCAGGCAAGCGCAACCGTGGCAATTTCCATAGAAAAACGAACATTCATGTTGACTCCTTGTGGGCGCTTGATGTGCGTGCTTGATGTGCGTCCTAAATGTGCATCCTAAATGTGAGTCCTTAATGTGGGTGCTTGATATGCGTACTTGATGTGGGTGCTTGATGTGCGTACTTAATATGCGTACTTAATACGGATGCGTAACGCCGGCCGCAAACCCTTTCCGCCAGCTCGCGGGATCTCTTGCCGCGCTCTGACGGTCTTGAAAGATCCGCGCCGCTGCAGTTTGGTCGCCCGCAGGCCGCCAAACTTACAGTTTGCATTCATTTGCCGGTCGGGCCGGGCAAAGTTCATAATGCAGGGCAAGTCACCGTGATGCACATTCCCCGCCCTCCCCATCCGCCATGAACAACCGCTCCGAGTCAGGGTTGCTGGGCGTTGCCGCGCTGGCGCCGTTTTTCCTCAGCTCATTTTCATGGAATTTCGCCCTCGGCTCGACCTATATCCTGGTGCCGCTGTTTGCGCGCTCACTGGGCATGTCCGGGGTGCAAATCGGCACGTTGCTGGCGCTGCCTGTGGTGCTGCAAATCATGCTCAACCTGCTTGGCGGTGCGTTCTCCGACCGCCTCGGCGGCAAAAATCTCGCCATGGCGGCATGCGTGATGACCGTACTGTCGGCGCTGCTATACATGGTGGCCGACAGTTTTTCGCTGATACTTTTGGCGCAAGTGATAATGATCATGGCCCGCGCCATGTTCTGGCCCGCAACCTGGTCGATGGCAAGCCAGTTGCCCGGTTCACCGGGCGTGCAGATGGGCCGGCTCAACGCCGCCACCAATGCCGGCCAGATCTGCGGTACCGCCGGCGCGGGCTTCATCATCGCCTGGGCGGGATTTCGCGCCGGTTTCGCCGCCATGGTGCTGGCCGCGCTCATCGCCCTGGTGCTAAACCAATTGTTCCGCCACGCCACACGGCCGCGCGGCAAACACCAGCCGATGATCGCCACCTACCGCATGCTGCTCAAAAAACGCAGCATCCGTTTCGCCATGGTCTGCGCCTATGTCTCGGCGCTGCCCATATCGCTGTCGTTTTCGTTTTACCCGATCTTGATGGTCGAGCAGGGCTTCGATTCGGACGCCGCCGGCGCCTTGATATCCCTTCGCGCGGTGGGCGCCATTATCGGGGGCTTTATCGCCGGCCATGTGCTCAAACAGGTGCGCAGCATCGCGCCACCGCTTACCGCAGCAGTGGTGATCGGCATCTCGGTGGCGTTGGCGGCCGCCTTCACACACCCGGCACCAATCACGCTATTCATGCTGGGCCTGGGTGCGGGCTCGGCGCTGATGACGATTTATTTCCAGATGCTGATCAGCAAGGTGAGCCCCATGGAAACACGCGGTTCGGCCATGGCGCTCGGTGGCCTGGGCTGGGGTGTGTCACACTTTTCAACGCCGATGCTGATGGGATTTTTCAAGGACTGGCTGGACATTCAAACCGCCTTCTACATAATAGGCATGATTGCGCTGCTGTGCGGGCTGGCGCTGCCGGCGCTGCAACGCTGGGCCTTCTCCAAGCCCGAATGAGTTGCCGCACCGTATAATCACCTTTATGGTCTTGCCGCTGTTTGCCGTCCCCTGCCGCTGGTTCGGCCGTGGCGCGCCCGGGCAGACACCCCGCTAACCCCCTTCGGGAGATGGCATGAATTTGAAATGGGCTTATCTGACTTTCGGCATAGGCATTCTCATCATCCTGATCGAGTACGTCATGGCATCAAATAAAAAAGGCGGCATCACCGCCACCGACAAGAAAAGCATGATCGGCCTGTTCTGGCTGTCCATAGGCGCGGCAGGCCTGGTGGCCTTCCTCGTTAACGCCTGATGCGCTGCAATCATGGGCTGGCGCATGAAAATAACACCGTGAAAGTCGCGCTGTGAGCGCGGGTCTGCGCCTGGGCGTGCTGGACCAGTCGCCGATCATATCCGGACACACCCCGGCCGAAGCGGTGCGCGAGACCATCGCGCTGGCCGTGGAAGCCGAGAAGCTGGGCTATTCGCGCTATTGGCTGGCAGAACACCACGCCATCACGGCACTGGCCGATCCCTGCCCCGAAATTCTCGTCGCGGCGGTTGCCGCGGCCACCTCGCACATACGCGTGGGCACCGGCGGCGTGCTGCTGCCCTATTACAGTCCGCTCAAAACAGCCGAGGTGTTTCGCATGCTCGAGGCGCTCTACCCGGGCCGCATAGACCTGGGCATAGGCCGCGCACCCGGCGGCGACATGACCACCGCCCGCGCCATGGGCGGGGGCCAGTACGCCGGCGCCGAGGATTTTCCGGCGCAGGTGCAGGACCTCGTCGGCTTCCTCGATGACACGCTGCCCGCCGACCACCCTTTCGCGCGCGTCAAGGCGATGCCTTCGGGCCCGAGCGCACCGCAGGTCTGGCTGCTCGGTTCATCCGACTACAGCGGCGCGCTTGCCGCACACCTTGGCCTGCGTTTCGGCTTCGCCCATTTCATCAGCGCCCAGGGCGGCGACTCGGTGATGCGCGACTACCACGCCAAATACCAGCCCTCGGCGCGCGAACGCAAGCCGGCGGCGCTGCTCTGCTCCTTCGTGATTTGCGCCGACACCGACGAAGAGGCCGAGCAGCTGGCAAAAAGCATAGACCTGCGACGCCTGCACATGGCACTGGGCGTGGATGCCCCGGTGCCAACATTGGCCGAGGCCGCGGCGCGCAATTACTCGCCGCAAGAACACGCCTACATCCGGCAGCAGCGCGCGCGCCTGGTGCTCGGCTCGCCCGACACCGTCAAGGCGCGGCTGCTTGAGCTCGCGGCGCAATACGGCGCGGATGAGTTGTCCATCCTGACCATCACCGGCGACTACGCCAGCCGCCGGCGCTCCTACCAGCTGTTGGCCGCGGCATTCGGCCTGGCCAAACCCGCGATGCCGGCGGACAAGCAGAAAACCCCGGCCTGAAACGCCGCATGGCCAGTCCGCGCCTCACGCTGCACCGACGCCTCAACGAGATCGCCGTGGTGGTGTTTTTCGCCATCGCCGCCTGCGCGGCGGGCGTGGCCCTGGCGCTGCCGCAGGCACCGCCCACCTTCCTGATCAACACAAAACTGCGCAACGGCATCATGCAAGCGGCCGACATGCAGAGCCTGCGCAGCGCCGCGCTGAGCGTTGTTGACGAAACCAATCGCTCGTTGACGAGCGCGGGCCTCGCCCTCAACGCGGCCTTCGACATGGCCCGCTACGCACTTTGGGTCGCCGCGCTGTTTGCGCTTTTATCCGGGGCAATGGCCGTCTACACCCTCGCACGCATGGCCCGCGACACCACGCCATGAGCCCGCGCCCGCAAGCCGACCTGACGCTGCGCCTCGCCGGTGAAGACGATGCACGCGTCATCGCGACCATGTCGCGTGAGCTCATCGAGACCGGCCTTGGCTGGTCATGGACCCCCTCACGGGTGCTGCGCGCCATACGCGATGCGGACACACTGACCCTTGTGGCCTGCGACGGCCCGGTCATCATGGGCTTTTCCATCATGCAGTTCGCCGCAGACCGCGCGCATCTTTCCTTGCTCGCGGTGCGCAAACTGCGCCAACGCCAGGGCATCGGACGGCGTATGGTGGCATGGCTAGAAGCCTCGGCCCGCATCGCCGGCATCGCCCGGGTGCATTTGGAACTGCGCGCAAACAACCACGTCGCGCGCGCCTTTTACTCGGATATCGGTTTCGCCGAAGCGGCGCAGGTGCCCGGTTACTACCGTGGCATCGAAACCGCCGTGCGCATGGTGCGTGTGCTGCGCACCCACAACGAGCTGCCGCCGTTTCCCGATTTGTCTTAAGCCCCGCAGCGCAAAGTAGCTGGAAAGCGCCATCTGGCGCGGCTTTTCAGCCATCCTCCGCTGAAATCCAGCCCGGAAATATATCCGGCAGCGCCGCGCTTCCCGACACCATGGCCTAATCATCCAGGTCATTGATGCCGGCCAAAAGCGCGCAGCGCATCGTCGCTATAGAAGTTGCCGGTGGCCATGCCGCAGGCGACATGGTGTGTTGATGTTGGTGTTAGCGTTGGTGTCGTCGCTGTTTTAGCTACCGTCCCGGTCGCCGTGAACGTACGCCGGCGCTCAGTTGAATTTTGAAAAATCCGGCGCGCGCTTTTCAAAAAATGCCGCGAACGCCTCTTTCGCCTCGGGCGAGGACAGCAGCGTGCCAAAGTGCGCGCTCTCGGTGGCCATCGCCTGTTCCACCGTTTTCATGTGTTGTGCCTTCATCAACTGCTTGGTCAGGCGCAGTGACGCGGGTGGTTTGGCGGCGAGTTTT
>CAMDRY010000257.1 GCA_945906975.1 Bordetella parapertussis
GCTGAACCAGATTTCGTTCTCCGACTTGCTCTCGCTGGCGTAGTCGGCCATCTGCGGTCCGCGCATCGGATGTATCCACACCGGCAGGTCAAGCTCGGCCATTTTCCTGAAAATAGGCCGGTACTCAGGCAGGCTGAGCGGCTTGCCCAAGACGTTGGTGAAGATCTGGATGCCGCGCGCACCGAGCTGGCCGATGCTGCGGTCAATCTCCTGCATGCAGGCATCAACGTTATTCATCGGCATCGAGGCGATCCATGCCGGAAAGCGGTCCGGGTGCTTGTTGTAAATCTCTGCCAGGCCGTCGTTGGCAATGCGCGCAAGGAGCGGCGTCACGTCGGGGCCGCCGAGGGCCTCGATGGGCGGGTTGGACAAGGACAACACCTGCTGCAGGTCGTCAAACTCGTCCATCATGCGCAGGCGCGAAGACAGGTCAAGCAGTGAAGGACGCTCCGGGAAGGCCTTGAGCGCGACGTGACCGGGGATCAGCTTGTCGAGCCGGTCGAAAATCGTGTGCGGCATGAAGTGATTGAATATATCCAGCATGGCGGTCCTTTGCGGGTTGTTGTTCGGGGCTTGCGTGTTTGTCGTTTGGCGCCAAGTGCCACCAAGTGCCTTCAGGCGCTGTTTGCATTCATTCTCCGGCGCGCTATTTGCCGGTTCAAAAATTCTCCTTCGGGGCGACGACGCGGTTTTGCTGCCGTCCCAGACCCTGCACCCCGGTTTCTACAATGTCGCCAGGGCGCAGGCAGGTGCCGTGCGCCGAATCGGCGTAGGCGCGATGCACCAGCGCAAGCGCGACCACCTGTGTGCCCATCACCATGGCCGGGACTTGCCATCACGGAGTGCAAAGGTGCCCAGTGCAAAATCGCCGGTGAAGGGCGTGGCGCCGGCCTTGTCCGCGCCGTAGGATTGTTTGCGCGGCACGCTCATTCTGGTTTGATCTTCGCCGTGCTGATTATTTTTTCCCACTTAAGCAAATCAGCCTGAACGAAGCGTGAAAATTCGTCATGCCCCATCACCACCGGATCGGCGCCATTGGCGGCGAGTTGCGCCTTGACATCGGCGGAGTTGGCCGCGCGCTGCAACACGTCAGAGACGGCGTTGACGATGGCCTCGGGCGTGCCCTTGGGCGCAAAAATGCCGTACCAGATGGACGTGTCAAAACCACTCAGGCCGGACTCCGACAGCGTCGGCACATCGGGCGTGAGTACCGAGCGCTTGAGCGCCGTCGTGCCCAGGGCCTTGACACGCCCGTCCTTGACAAAACCGGCCACCGTCGGCGCCGGCGCAAAAATAGCCTGCAGCCTGCCGCCCACCAAGTCGATCAGCCCCTGGTTGTTGCCCTTGTAGGGAATGTGTTCCATCTTGACGCCGGCCATGATGTTGAACAGCTCACCCGACAGATGCGGTGCGGTACCCACGCCGGCCGAACCGTAGAGCATCTGCCCCGGTTTCGTGCGCGCCAGCGCGATGAACTCCTGCACCGTCGACACACCCAGCGTCGGACTCACAACCAGAATGTTGGTCGCATTACCAACCATGGAGATGGCGGCGAAGTCAGTCTTGAAATCAAAACTGAGGTTCTTGTACAGGCCGGCGCTGATGGTGTTGGCCACTGTGCCCAGCAGCAGCGTGTAACCGTCCGGCGGCGATTTGGCCACGGCCTCGGCGGCCAGCGCGCTTGCCACGCCAAGCTTGTTCTCGACCAGCACCGGCCGTTTGAAATGCTCGCTCAGCTTTTGCGCGTAAATGCGCGCGATGATGTCTGAGGACGTACCGGCCGGGAAACCGACGATCATCTTGATCGGACGCGACGGATAGGCGTCCTGCGCGGACACGCCTGCCGCACAGGCGAGCAGGCAGGCGGCGAACAGCGAAACGGCGATGCGCATCATACTTTTCCTTTCGGGGGGATGAGCGGCAGCAACACAAAGGGCTGCCGGGTCTTGTCAGCGTGCAGTGTGACTTGGGCGTTGAAAATAGCCGCGGGGCGATCGGCCGGGTGCGTGTGCACAAAGGGACCGACGCCGGCCATTTCGTAACCGATGCCCGGAATGCGTATGGGCTCGCCCGGATGACGGTAGTCGCGGCCGCGCACCGTCAGGCCGATGCGGTAACCGGCGGGAATGACCATGCCGGAGGGCCAGATTTCAACATCCAGCTCCACCGCCTCGTCTGGCACCAGCGGCTGCTTCTCATCATGCGTGTGGTAGGGGCGAAAGGGCAGCGTGAGTTTGGGATCGAGCTTGCGATGCGAGGCGCGCAACCAGCCAAGGGCGATGGGCGTGCGCGGATCGTTCGAGCCGGCAAAGGTGAGCTCGCTGCCATCAGGCCGGAACACGCGCAGTGCGACAAACATGTCGGCGTCCTCGCTTTTCGAGGAAACAAACAGCTTCGCGGCCATCGGCCCGGCGATTTCCATTTCTTCGGCGAGCGGCGCGCTCATGAATGTAATGCCCTCACCCTCGGGCAGGTAGCAAAGCGCGGTCGGTTTGGTCGGTGCCGTGGCGGCCAGCGTTTTGGTCTCAAGGTCGAGGTAAAAGCGCGTCCATTGCGTTCTCGCAATAGGCCATTCGTATTCGAAGCGCTCAACGAATTTATCGACATGACGCACGTTCAGCTGCACCGGTGGCTGCGATTTCCAACCGCTGTCCTCGCCCTTGAGGAAGTGCCCGAAAAAGCGCTTTTGCAGCGCCACGCCATAGTCGGTGTAAAAGTGCGTCCAGTGATTCAGGCCGTGGACCTCAAGCCATTTTTGCTTCGAGGCGGCACGGAAAAAACCCTCATAGTTGCCGCGCGGATGCAGACCCTGCCCGCCCCAGTTGGCCGCCGATAAAAACGGCACCGTGACCTTGTCCCACTTCGCCGAGCGATCGCTGTAGTAGGCGTCATCCATGGGATGCGACAGCAATGACGTCTCGATGTCGATGCGGTTCTTGACCAGTTCTTCCTGGCTCAGCGTCACCCGCCCCGCGACGCGCGTGCCGTTGGCGCGGCTGCGCGGGCCGTTTTCGCCGACGCCGTTTTGCACGCGCCACACCGCCCATGGGTAGAGCGTGGTGAGGAACTGACACAGGATGCCGCCGTGATGGGTGTTGTCGCGGTAATAGTCGGCGGCGCCCTCCCACACGCACATCGCCGCGAGGTGTGGCGGTTGCATCGAGGCGACGTACCACTGGTTGGTGGCGTAATACGAAATGCCGTTAAGGCCGACCTTGCCCGAACTCCAGGGCTGCACCGCGGCCCACTCGATGCAGTGATACATGTCCTGGGTTTCGCGGATCGATTTGGGGTTGAGAAAACCCGGCGAGTTGCCCGAACCGCGCGCGTCGACGCGAATGCAGATGTAGCCGTCGGGAACCCATTTTTCCGGATCGACGACTTCAAAGTTAGCGTAGGTGTTGCTCGTGCCGGCGGCCACATCGGGGTGCGCCGCAACCAGTCTGTCCCAACCTCCGGTAAAGCCTTCCTGGAAAGCGAGCCCTTTGCCGTAGGGGCCGTAACTGAGAATGACCGGATATTTGCCCTCGGCAACAGGCCGGAACACATCGGCACGCAGCAGCACACCATCGTCCATCGGTATGGGCGTATCCCAATCAATGCGCATGCCATGCGCGACCTCGCTGCGTTCCATGCCGCCCGACTCCTTAGCTAAGGTCGGCGATCACCCCATCATCGTGGGTTTGCCGACGCCTGTTGCACCGCGCAGGAGCCCGAATGGTCCCGAACTGGCATGAACATCTCTCTATTGCCGCGTAATTTGCAGCATGCGAATCATAAATGAAAATGCTTTTTATTGATTGTTTCGATAGATAAAAAACATGATAGAAAGCCATCCCAGCCGGTCACCGCCGGCGCCGCTGTCAGCGCAATACCAGCTTGGACAAAAAGCGGTCGCGCACCAGTTGTGCGAAGGTGCCCGCCGCGGCCGAACAAAACCTATGTTGGCCCAAAGCACGGCGGAAATGCGCGTTCCCACATCACGATAAAAATCACGCTGGCGGCGCGCTAATGAACGGCGATGCCCTGCTGGCCAGCGCCGTGACAGCGGCGATTGATGCGGCCCGTGCTTTGCGCTATAAAGTAATCAGCCGTGCGCCCGGCTCCGGCCGATGCAGCCGCAACCCAAACTCAACCCAAGTTCAACCCAAGTTCAACCCAAGCTCAACGCAAACACTCAACGGATAAACCAGACCATGAAACAGTTGCTACTTCGCATCACCCTGTTGCTCGCAGTTGCACTGCCCGCCGCTTTCGCCTTCGCCGCGGATGCCCTGATCAAAAAAGACACCGTGGTCGGCACCGGCAAGGAAGCCCTGGGTGGCGCCACCGTGGTGGTGAATTACACCGGCTGGCTGCACAACCCCTCGGCGCCGGATTTGCACGGCAACAAATTCGACAGCTCGATCGGCCGCGGGCCGTTCTCGTTTCCGCTGGGTGCGGGCCGCGTCATCAAAGGCTGGGATGAGGGCGTTGCCGGCATGCGGGTCGGTGGCAAGCGCACGCTGATCATCCCAAGCGAGATGGGCTACGGCAAGCGCGGCGCCGCCGGCGTCATTCCACCCGATGCGACGCTGGTGTTCGATGTCGAACTGCTTGATGTGAAGTAATCGGGCGAAAAACCCGGCAAATACGGCCAACATCGCAACAATAAAAAAGGGGGCCATGCCCCCTTTTTTATTTTGCCGCCAAGCGGCCAAGCTTCGCGCTAAGGCACTGGCTTGCGCGGACCGGCCGGGCGGTTGCGCGGCTGCTTGAAGGATTTCTTGCCCTGACGGCCAATGCCACCACCACCGCCGCCGCCTCCTGCGCCACCACCGCCCCCGCCCCCGCCTCTGGGTTGGTTGCCACCACCGCCATCACGGCGCTGACCCTGGTTCTGGCCGCCACCATCGCGACGCTGGCCCTGCACCGCACCCGGCCCTTGGCCGTTGTCACGGTTGGCCGAAGCCATGCTGATCTCCAACTCGTTGAGTTCGTCCCACTGCGCGTCGGTGCGTTCGCGCTCGGGAATGGCCATCAACTCCTTCATACGCTGGCGCGGCCCGTTGTTGTTTTGGGCCTGACGAGGCTGATTGCCCTGGTT
>CAMDRY010000258.1 GCA_945906975.1 Bordetella parapertussis
CCGCCAATGATGCGTGCCATGAAAATCCAAACATGAATGCGAGGGGATGGGAGTGATTATACTTGCTGCTGCCGCAGCACCCGAGGCCGGCCGCCGCTGTCATCACCGCTGTTGCCGGCCCGGCGCCCGACCCCGTACAACCCCCTTGCCTGGATGCGCCATGAAAATCACCCGTATCGAATCGCATATCGTGCGCCTGCCCGCTGATGAGCCGCTGGCCAACGGCCCGGCCGTCCCCGGCGCCACGCGCAATTTTGTCACGCTGACGCTGTTCACCGATGCCGGCATAGAGGGCGTCGGCATCACCGGATTCGGCGGTGCGCTGACCGGCGCGCTCAAGGTCGCGGTCGATGCGCTGGCCGCGCTCAGCATCGGCATGGATCCGCTGCGCATCGAGGCTATCGCCGAAAAGCTGCGCGCCGCGGCGATCAGCAGCGGCCCGGGCGGCCTGTTCACGCTGGCTTTGGCGGCCATCGATATCGCGCTGTGGGACATCACCGGCAAGGCCGTGAACCTGCCCCTTGCCACGCTCATTGGCGGACGGCGCGAGCGTGTTCCTACCTACGCCAGCGGCGCGTTGATGCGCGAGTTTTCAATCGATCACCTGCTCAAGGCCGGACCGCGGCTGGTGGAAAAGGGCTTCACGCAAATGAAAACGCAGCTGGCGCTGCCCGGTCATACCACGCCTGAACTGGAGGTCGAGCGCATGAAGCTGGTGCGCGAGAGCGTCGGTCCGGATATCGACCTGATGTGCGACATCAACCAGCGCTGGGACGTCAGCCAGGCCATCGCCATCGGCAGCCGCATCGAGGAATATCACCTGTACTGGCTTGAGGACGTGGTTGCGCACGACGATTATGCCGGTCTTGCGCGCGTGGCCGATGCGCTGGCGACGCCGCTTGCCGGTGGCGAGTATCTTTACGGCATCCAGCCCTTCCGGCATATGCTCGAAGCGCGCTCGGTCGACATTGTCATGATTGACGTGTTGCGCGCCGGCGGTATCACGCCCTGGCTGAAAATTGCCGCCATGGCCGAGGCCTTTAACCTCAAGGTGGTGAGCCACCTCGTGCCGGAAATCCACGTTCACCTGATCGCCGGCATCGCCAACGGCCTCACGGTCGAATACATGCCCTGGTCGGGCAGGCTGTTTGAATCGGTGCCCGAACCGGTGAAGGGCGAACTGGCCGTGCCGCAGTTACCGGGCTTGGGGTTGAAGTTTGATCAGGCGGTGATCAAGAAATACGGGGAAGGCTGAACTGCGTCGTACTCCCTCCCCCTTGACGGGGGAGGGCTGGGTACAGGGTGAATCGGCGCCTGCGGGAGGCAGGTAGACGCTTGCGAAGTTCCCCCCTCTCCTTGTCCCTTCCACGCCAAGGGGGAAGGGACGTACTCACATTGGCTGGCGCGACTCACTCCACGCGCATGTTTCTCGCCTTGATCACGCGCGCCCATTTCTCTGTTTCACTTTTCAGGTGCGCGCCGAACTCCTCGGGGGTGCTGGCGACGATGTCCAGCCCGATGGCCTCGAAGCGCGCCACCAAATCGGGGGCACGCAACACCGTGCGCAGTTTGTCGCTCAGCAGCGCGATGACTTCCTTGGGCGTGCCCTTGGGCGCGACAATGCCGTGCCAGGTGGTGAACTCATAGCCGGGCAGGGCGGCCTCTGACACGGTCGGGATATTGGGCAGCGACTTGGCGCGCTTCAGGCTGGTCACCGCCAGAACGCGTACGCGGTTGTTGACGATGTAGGGATTGGCTTCGGCGACGTTGGGGAAGTTGATGCCCGGCTCGTTGCTGATGGTGGCGATCATCGCCGGTCCGCCGCCCTTGAACTGGATGGCGGTGATGTCGACCTTGCCCATCAGGTTGAACAACTCACCGGCGATGTGCGGATTGGTGCCCGAGCCGGCGGCGGCGTAATTGAGCTGGCCCGGTTTGGCGCGTGCAAGCGCGAGCAATTCGCCCACGGTGTTCACCGGCACCGACGGATGCACCACTACCAGCGAAGGCGATGCGGACACCAGCCCGATAGGCACGAAATCATTGAGCGCGTCGTAGGGTACGTTCTTGAACAGCGCGGCGTTGGAGACAAAAGGGATGGTCTGGATCAGCAGCGTGTAGCCGTCGGGCTTGGCGCGCGCGGCGATCTCGCTGCCGATGTTGCCCGAGGCACCGCTGCGGTTGTCGACCACCACCGACTGGCCGAGGGCCTCGGATAGCTTGGGTGCCAGCAGCCGTGCCACCACATCGACGCTGCCGCCGGGGGGGAAGGCGACAATCACGCGTATGGGCTTGTCCGGATAGCTTGACTGTGACTGCGCCAGTGCGTGTTGCGCGCCGCTCATGGCTGTCATGGCGGCGAGTAAAAACAGGGCGAGAGTGGTGGTTTTTTTCACGCGGACTCCTCCAGGAATGTTTTTCAGGCGCCTTTTTTGTTGGTCTCGACCTGGCGCGATGCGCGCAAACATAGCACGCCTTGGCGACAGCGTGAACGGTGTCGCACATCTGGATTTCGCTGCAGTGCAGCGCAGGTATTGTTTGAGTGATGGGGCGATTTGTCGGACACTAAGGTTAACGCCAACACCAAGGCAAACACTAAGGACTAACAGGACTAACGCTCACGGTGTTTGCCGTCACAGGCGTGCCGGCTGGCAGAAGAACCGCAATATTCGCAGGATAAAAGGAGGCAGCACGATGTTTAGTTTCGATAAATCCGGCCAGGGCGCAAGTTTGCAGGGGCGCGCCGCCAGTTTCGCTTGCGGGTGCAATATTTCAAGACGCGGCTTTCTCGGCGGCGCCTCCGCCCTTGGTGCCGCGGCTATATTGCCCGGCTGCGCCGGCAGCGGCCAGTCGCCGGCGGCGCTCACGCCCAATCGCATCGACACCCACCACCATTTTTTCCCGCCGACGCTGGTTGACGCCTATAAGGCGCGTAACATCGCCGAGCCACCCATGCTCAACTGGACGCTGGCCAAGACCATCGATGACATGGACCGTGCGGGGGTTGCCACCGCGATCCTGTCGGTGACCACCCCCGGCGTGAGCCCCTTTGATGTGCCCACCGCGCGCAAGCTTGCGCGCGAAGCGAATGAAAACGCCGCCAAGCTCATGTCCGAGCACAAGGGGCGCTTTGGTTCGTTTGCAATGCTGCCGATGAACGATACCGACTCGGCGCTCAAAGAAATCGCCTATGCCCTGGACACGCTCAAGGCCGACGGCATCGGCCTGCTCACCAGCTACGGTGACAAGTGGCTGGGCCATCCGTCGTTCGCGCCGATTTTCGCCGAGCTCAACCGGCGCAAGGCCATCGTTTACACCCACCCGACCGTGGCCAATTGCTGCCGTGGCCTGCTGCCCGACACGCCGCCGACCGTGGTGGAGTTTGGCACCGATACCACGCGCACCATCGTCAATATCGTGTTCAGCGGCACGGCCATCAAGTTTCCGGACATCAAGTGGATTTTCTCGCACGCCGGCGGCTCCTTGCCCTTCCTGACCGAGCGCCTGATCAAGATGCCGGTGATCAACAATAAGCTCGCCGTACACGTGCCCAACGGCGTACTGCA
Source organism: Bordetella parapertussis (assembly GCA_945906975.1). The sequence goes on from CAMDRY010000258.1 coordinate 3,567, forward strand.
TGAACTTAAGCGCTTTTATTACGACACCGCCTGGGCGGCGCATCCTTACGCGCTGTCGTCCTTGTTGCAACTGGTGAGTGCGCAGCAGGTGTTGTTCGCCTCAGACTACCCCTACCGTACCAGCGAAGACAACGTGAAAGGTCTCGTTGACTTCGGTTTCAGCCGGAGCGATCTGGACACCATCTGGCGCGGCAACGCGCAAAAGCTGATCCCGCGCCTGCGCGCCTAAGACTTTCGGGCTTTCGGGCTTTCGGGCGTACGGACTTAGGGGCTTACGCGCCTACCGGCTTACGGGTCGGCTGGAAAGGCGCGCCAGCCGGGCTTCTCCAGCCATCATCCCGGGCCGCTTACGCATTGTTGCAGCGCATAAAGCCCGCGTGCCGGCGTTGCGGTCGCCCCGGCGGCGGCAAACGCGCTGTCGGGTAGCCGTTGCGCGCAGGCTGACTCGATGTCGGCGCGTTCGCCGGCGCATTCGACCATCACCACCCAGTCGGGCACGATGGTGGCGTGCGGCCTGAGCTTTTTTTCTTCGGTCAGCAGCGTGCTCGCGCCGGTGTCGGCGATGCACAGATGGGCGCCGCAGATGCCGGGCAAGCTGGCGAGGGCCGGCAGCGCCTGTTCGGCGAGCCACGCGTGGTGGCGGTCTTTCCAATCGGGCGCCACATCGTAGCGCAGCGTCATCAGCAGGCCGCCCTGGCCGGCACCCAGCGATGCGGCAACGGTGCACAGCGCGCGCTCGGTGTTCAGAAAAGACGCGACGCATCGTCGCGTCCAGGCGGTGGGGGCGTTGAGGCGTGCGAGGTAGTCGGCGCCGGTCAGTACGCCAAGGTCGCGTGTCTCGTAGAGCGTGAAATATTCAGGTGCGGCGGAGGGTGGTGTACCGGAGAGGGCGATGTAACGGCGGCCGCGCAGGAAGCCGGGGATGCCGACGCGCTCGGGCATGTGTTCGCGGCTGTGCCATTCATGAAATTCGGCGCGCGCCTGCGGCTCGATGTCGTTCCAGATGGCGACCACGCCCAGGCCGGCGAGACTCATCGTGTCGCTCTTTTCATGTGCCGGACGTCAGCGTTTGGCCGTGCCCAGCACGATGATGGCGCCGATGACCACCAGCGCGCCCAGGCCCTGCCACAAGCTCAGGCTTTGCCCGAGCAGCATCCAGCCCATCAACAGCGCAGCCACCGGCTCGATATTGAGCACGCCGGTGTCGCTGGTGACGGCGATGCGCGGCAGCACGACGAACATCGCGGTGATGCCGCTGCCGTAGAGCACCGTCAGCAGCGCAAGGCCGATCCAGCCGGGCATGTCCGCCGGCGCGGCAAGGCTGCCGGTGAGCGCGCCGGCGGTGCCGACGATGATGGCGCAGGTGCCCATGGCGAGGCAGCTGCGCAGCCTGCCGTCGACCTCCTTGAGCCAGCGCCCGGAAAGGTAGAGCACCATGCTGAACGAGAAGGCAGCGGCGAAGGCATAGCTGACGCCGGCGCCGATTTCCTGCCAGCGGCCGGC
>CAMDRY010000259.1 GCA_945906975.1 Bordetella parapertussis
GCCAAGCGCGAAAACATTTTCCTTTTTTGCAATGCGGTAGCGATAGCGCCAGAGCTTCGAGCCGCTCGGCATCACTTCGAGATATAGCCCGCCCGCATCGGTCAGCTTGGTAGGCTCTTTTTCGTTGCGAATTTTGCCATCGGTGAGCATGAGCGGGTATCCTCCTGTTTTGATACCCGCAATCATACCCGCTTTTTGACTGGCTTACAACGGATTGCAACGGACAGCGCCGACGACTATTGTCTATTAATTTACTGTTTTTATTGTGTTTTTATGGCTAGCATTCGGACTTTACCGGATGCTGCCGGACGACAATGCTGCTTGTGTACCATCAGCGGCATAGGCGCCGGCCGTGACGCCCATGGCCAACAGTACGAGTACGGCTGCAGTCACTACGCGTGTGCTCAAGTGCATGGCTATTCCTCCCGTTGTGGTTGTGCTTGCTGCAGGAGCATAGTAAGCGCTGTTTTATTGTCGTGGCAAGTGCATTTTTCCCAGTCATACGCTGGAAACGTCCGACTGGCGCGGATCTTCAGCCGGGTTCTTCTTTCAGGCGCGGCGGTGAAACCACAAAAAAGACAGTAGCGCGGCGGCAAACACCAACACGGCAGCAAGCGCGCTGAACAGGGCACTCACCTCGGTTTCGCGCCGCTCGAGTGCGAATTTGGAGTTCAGTTCCTTGTAGACCTTTTGCAGGTCGGCGGCGGTGCCGGCCTGGAAGTATTCGCCGCCGGTGGCCTTGGCCACGGCCTTCAAGGCCTCCTCGTCTAGCCGGGCAAAAAAGGACCAGCCCTCGAAGCCGATGTTGGCACCTTCCTTGGTGCCAAAGCCGACGGTGAAGACACGCACGCCGCGCTCGGCGGCGAGCTTGGCCGCCTCCACCGGGTCGGGGCCGGTGGTGCGCCGCCCGTCCGAGAGCAGCACGATGGCGCCCGAGGTGTAGGAGCCGGGCGGCACCGGTTTGAATTCGCGTTTTTTCGCTTTTACCGCGTCGCCTTTTTTGGCCAGCGGCGCGGGGCTGTCGCCGTAGCGCGAGAAGGCGCTGCCATAGACCGCCGTCTCGACGTCAAGCCCGTCATCGGGAAAGAGCATGGCCAGCGACACGATGAGACCGCTGCCGGTGGCGGTGCCGCGCTGCAATTGGAAGCGGTCGATGGCGGCGAGCATGTCATCGCGTTTTTCGGTGACCGGCTGCACCACGGCGGCGGTACCGGCGAAGGACACGATGCCCATGCTTACATTGTCCGGTAGCTCCTGGATGAAGGACTTGGCCGCAGCCTGCATGGCGGTGATGCGGTTGGGGGCGACGTCGGCCGCCTGCATGCTGCGCGACACGTCCATCGCCATGACCAGCGTGAGATAGTCGGCCGGCAGCGTCACCACGGCGCTGGGGCGGGCGATGGCGAGGATGGCGGCGATCATGGCGCTGAGAAACAGCGCCGGGGGCAGGTGGCGGCGCAAACCCTGGCCCGGTCCGAGTGCATCGCGCACCAGCGCGAGGCTGGCGTAACGCACCGCCGTTTTCTTTTTCCGGCGCAGCGCCCAGGCATAAGCGCCGACCAAGGCCGGGATAAACAGCAGCAGCCACAACAGTTCCGGCCACAAAAACCGCATTGCGTCTCCGTCGTCATGCCCGCGCGAACTCGGGTCTGTTTGTCGTCTCGCCTGCAAACGGGGCGGGCCACGATGCATTACTTTAGCATTGGTGCGGGAGATGTACCGGTTCGCGTATCGTGATACCGTTCATGCCTGAACAGCAGGCTTGCGGAACGTATTCTTAAACCGGCCCCCGAGGCCACTTTTCGTCGCAATCCCAGAAGATGAAACGCGCAGCTCTTTACAGTCGCACCGACCGGTCGGCCAAATCCGTTGTTCCGGACGCCGCGTCTGCGCCCGCGGCCGGTTCCGCGCGGCAGGACGCGGCGGCGGGCGCCGCAGCGCCGCCGGGCCGCCTGCGCCGCCTCGCGCAAGGCCACGAACGGGCGCTGCTGTTTTTCGGTGGCATCGCGCTGGCGCTGGCGGTGGTGCTCGGGCGCGAAGCCGTGCAGACGCCGCCGCGCGAAATCGAACAGCAAGACATCGACGCCGCGGTGCTGCATACCATGGAGAACAAGACCCTGCCCTCGCGCGCCGCCAAGGCGGCGGAGCTGGTGCGCCAGTCGGTGGTGCGCGTGCGCGGCTTTGGCGATGTTCCCAAAGATCCGAAAAAGCCCAAGGGCGAGACCGAGGAGAAGGAGGTGGGCGTGGGTTCTGGCGTGGTGATACTCGAGAACGGCACCATCCTCACCAACCTGCACGTGGTCTACGGCATGAAGCGCATCATGCTGACCTTCTCCGACGGCATGGAATCGGAGGCGGTGTTCGTCGCGGCGCAGCCGGAGAACGACCTCGCGGTCATCAAGGCGAAGAACATTCCCGATGACCTGCCGCCCGCCACCATGGGCTCGACCGCCAAGCTGCGTCCCGGCGACGAAGTGGTGGCGGTGGGGTTTCCGTTTGGTATCGGCCCCTCGGTATCGGCCGGCGTGGTGTCCGGGCTCAACCGCGGCTTCGAGTCGCCCGAGGGCAAGCGCACGCTCTCCGGACTCATACAGTTTGATGCCGCGGCCAACCCGGGCAATTCGGGCGGGCCGCTGGTCACCATGGAGGGCGAGGTGGTAGGCATTGTCACCGCCATCCTCAACCCGACCAAGTCGCGCACCTTCATCGGCATAGGCTTTGCCGCGACCATAGAGAGCGCGGGCATGGCCGTCGGCCTGCCGCCGTTCTGAACCTTCACTTTTCAATCCTTCACTCCTTCACTCAAGGAAAACAGACATGAGCCAAACCCCGACAGGACGCGCCGAAGTCGCCACGCTGATGGAGCAGATCCTCTACGAGGTGAAGCGCGTGGTGGTGGGGCAGGATCATTTTCTCGAGCGTGTGCTGGTCGCCATCCTGGCGCAGGGCCACCTGCTCGTAGAGGGCGTGCCCGGCCTGGCCAAGACGCTCACCGTCAACACCCTCGCGCGCACCGTGCGCGGCTCGTTCAAGCGCATCCAGTTCACCCCCGACCTCTTGCCCGCCGACCTGATCGGCACGCGCATGTACAACCAGAAGTCGGGCGAATTCAGCACCGTGCTCGGGCCGGTGTTCTGCAACCTCTTGCTCGCCGATGAGATCAACCGCGCGCCGGCCAAGGTGCAAAGCGCGCTGCTCGAGGTGATGCAGGAGCGCCAGGTCACCATCGCCGGCGAGACGCATAAGGTGCCCGAGCCCTTTCTGGTGATGGCGACGCAGAATCCGATCGAGACCGAGGGCACCTACCCGCTGCCCGAGGCGCAGATCGACCGTTTCATGATGAAGGTGTTGATCGGCTATCCGAGCGAAGAAGAGGAGTTTGTCATCGTTGAGCGCGTCACCGGTGTGGCTACGCAGGTGGCCGCAGTCGCCAGCACCGACCAGCTCGCCGCGCTGCAGCGCGAATGCCGCAAGACCTACGTCGACCCGAGCCTGATCCAGTACGCCGTCAAGCTGGTGTCGGCCACGCGCAGCCCCGAGCGCTGCGACCTGCCGGAGTTGTCGCGCTACATCCAGTTCGGCGCCAGCCCGCGCGCCACCATCAACCTCATCGAGGGTGGACGCGCGCTCGCCTTCTTGCGCGGCCGCGGCTATGTGCTGCCAGAAGATGTGACCGACCTGGTACCCGACGTGTTGCGCCACCGCCTGGTGCTGTCCTACGAGGCCTTGTCCGACGGGCAGAGCGCCGACGCTCTTATCACGCGCATCATGCAGGCGGTGCCGGTGCCGGACAAACCGCTCGCCACGCACGTGCAAGCGGCTGCAGGCTGAGGACTGGCGGGTGTTCGCACGCCTGGTCAGCCGCTGGCGCGGCCGCAAGGCCGCCAACGAGGCCACCGCCGGTGCCACTGCGGCCGCCGCTGCCACTGCTGCCGCCGCTGCCACTGCTGCCGCCGGTATGCCGGGGGCGGCAAAGCGCATCGACGCCGAGCGTATCTTGCGCCGCCTTGAATGGACGGTGATACGCCGCCTTGACGGCCTGTTGCAGGGTGATTACCGCACGCTTTTTCGTGGCTTTGGCATAGACCTCGCCGATTTGCGCGAATACCAGGCGCACGACGATGTGCGCTACATCGACTGGAATGTCACCGCGCGCCTGCAGGTGCCGCATGTGCGCGAATTCCAGGAAGACCGCGAGGTCGCCGCCTGGTTTTTGCTCGATCTTTCCGGATCCGTGGATTTCGGCTCGGGCGAGGTGGCCAAGCGCACGTTGTCGTCCGAATTTGTCACCGTGCTGGCGCGGCTCTTGACGCGCTATGGCAACCGTGTCGGTGCGGTGCTCTATTCCAACGGCACCGATGCGGTCATCCCGGCCAAAAGCGGCCGCCGCCATGTGCTGCACCTGCTCGACAGCATGCTGTCGCCGGCGCCCGCGCCCACGACAGCGCGGCCGGGCAAGCAGACCGATTTGTCCGAGCTGTTTAAAAAAGCGCAGCAGGTGGTCAAGCGCCGTTCGGTGATTTTTGTCGTGTCCGATTTCATCAGCGCGCCGGGCTGGGAGCGCGGCCTCGCGCTGCTCGCGCGCCAGCACGAGGTGGTGGCGGTGCGCCTGTACGACCCGCTGGAGCAGGCACTGCCCGAGCTGGGGATGATCGTGATGCAGGATGCCGAGACCGGCGAGCAGTTGTTTGTTGACACCGACGACGGTGGCTTTCGCCGGCGCTTTGCCAAACTGGCCGCCGAGCGTGAAGAAAAGCTGCGCGCCGCGCTGGCTGCAGCCGGTGTCGATTGCCTTGAACTGGCGACTGACGACGGTGTGGCCGAAGCCTTGTTGCGCTTCACGCGCCTGCGCAAGCGCCGCAGCCAGCTCGCCGCCGGCGGCGGCATGATCAAGCTGAAGGGACGCTGATGCGCGTACACAATGTGAAAGGGCAGGCGTACGCTCATCCCCTCTCTTGCAGAGCGCCCATTCGGCGGGCGGGCGACAGCTCGCTCGAATTCCCCGCCTCGCCCCCGGCCCCCTCCCAAAGGCAGAGGGTGGGAACGGCACGA
>CAMDRY010000260.1 GCA_945906975.1 Bordetella parapertussis
GACGATGTGGACCAAGAACGTGATCGTGGACAATAAGCCTGGTGCAGGCGGAGTCTTCGCAACCCAGACAGCAGCAAGTTCTGGTCCTGACGGCTGCACTATTTACCCAGTAAGCTCGGACTCGGCATCGCCAAACCCACCGGATTGAACATAATCGGCCAATGTGCGCTTTTCATCAAAAATCCAAAACATGGCCCAGTGGAGAAATTTAGCTGCCGCCATAACGTTCAGCTAGGGTTCGATTTGACTATCAGTAGGTGTCAATCTGTTGCGTGCCACAGACGGTGCAATGCCTGCTGGCACCTGATGCTCAATAGGCGCAATACGAGGTAAATCAAGGGGGCAGGCTAAAATGACGCACAGCCGCCACTTGAGCTGACCTTTTTCCTGCGGTCTTACTTCTTCAGTCTTACTTCTTCATCTTGAAGGTGCGGCAAATATGAAACGACTGGAAAACAAGGTGGCGATGGTGTTCGGGGCCGGCCCCAATATCGGCGGCACGGTGGCGCATTTCCTCGGGCGCGAGGGAGCGCGTGTTGCCGTGGTCGACATCGATCAGGGCAATGCCGACAAGACAGTCGAGTTTCTGAGCGCGCAAGGCTGCGAAGCGGTGGGTTTTATTGCTGATTCGGCGCAAGAAGAGCAGGTCGTGCGCGTCGTCGCAGAGACCGTCAAAAGTTTTGGTCATGTGGACATTGTTTTCAATGCGTCTGGCACGATCCACTGGAGCCCGGTGACCGAAATGGATGTCGCGAAGTGGCGGGAATGTCTCTTGAGTTATCCGACCGCCGGCATGCTGACCACCAAGCACGCCGCCAGGGCGATGATCGCCGGCGGCCGACGCGGCAGCATCATTCACCTGCTATCGACCGCGGCGCATTTCGGCGAGGCCTCGGGCGCCGCCTACACGGCGGCCAAGGGCGCGCTGCTCAATTTTTCACGCTCAGCGGCGATGGATCTTGCGCACGACGGCATTCGCGTCAACACCATCACCCCATGCGGCATGGAACACAATCTGTGGACCCATATGCACGAAGAGGTCACCGACCCAGACTTTGTTCCGCCCAGGACCCGCTCGTTCTATTCGCGCGACGACTTCCTCAAGATGATCCCACTGGAGCGTTTTCCGCGCGCTTCGGATATTGCCTGGGCTGCGGTTTTTCTGGCCTCCGATGAATCCAGTTTTGTGACGGGTGTCGATCTTCCGGTGGATGGCGGGCTGCGCTTCAAATATCCAGCCTGGCGCCCGGGAGATTTCACAGGCGTGAATATCAAGGACTACGCCAGGGACTTGAGGATCACGCGTTATGGGGAGGAGCAGGAAAAGCTGTTGCCATAGCGGTGGGATTCGCGCCGCACGGTGTATCCTTTTTATGAATGAAGTGACGGAGGGGCAATGAGCATCGAGGAAATCAGGCAGGACAGGGCCACGCGCAATCTTCAACTGCATGAGTGTGCCCGCGAGACAACCATGGGTGCGCTGCTGCGCCGGTTCTGGCAGCCGGTGGCGCTGGCAAGCGAGGCCAGCCACAAGCGCGCAAAGGTGATCCGCGCAATGTCGGAGGATCTCACGCTCTATCGCGGCGAAAGCGGTCGCGCCTACCTGGTTGGCGCGCGCTGCGCGCACCGCGGCACCATGCTGCATCCAGGCTGGCTCGAGGGCGAGACTCTGCGCTGCGTCTATCACGGCTGGCGTTTCGACGGCACCGGGCAGTGCGTCGAACGCCCTGCGGAGAAAGACACGCGCGTTCCCAACATCCGCATCACAGGCTACCCGGTGCACGAATATGCGGGCCTGTTGTTTGCCTATATGGGCGAGGGCGAGGCGCCACTATTCGAATTGCCGCGCAAGCAGGTGCTGGAGCGCACGCAAGCCGAGGGAGTGGTGCGCGCGAAGGCGGAGAAATGGCCCAACAACTGGTTCCAGAACGTGGAAAATTCGCTCGATGCCGCGCATGTCAGCTTCGTGCACCAGATGGGCCTGGTCGGTGCGTTTGGCGAGGCGGTGACCGGCGCCATTCCCGATCTGTCCTACTGCGAGACTGATGCGGGCATCGAGCAGGTGGCGGTGCGCGGCAGTGACAATGTGCGCAAGAGCGACTGGACCTTCCCCAACAACAACCACATCATCGTGCCTGGGGTTACCAAGGAAGATCCCTGGACCGACGTTGTGATCTGGAACGTCCCGCAGGATGAAGAACACATGACGCGCTTCATCGTCTACACCACCAGCGCGACGGGCGAGGTGGGCGAACGTTTCCGTGCGTTTTTCGAAAAAGAAGGCGCCTACAACCCCGCCGACGATCATGACGACCTGGTCTATAGGGGGATCTTCCCGCCGTATCCCAAGCTCACCGCGGCGCAGGACTACGTCGCGACTTCGGGGCAGGGTGTGATTGCCGATCGCGTCAATGAAGTCCTGGGCCGCTCTGATGCCGGCATCGTGCTGTTGCGCAATCTTTTTTTCCGCGAGCTCGACAAGCTGCGTAAAGGCGAACCGACCAAACAGTGGAAACGCCTCTCCAAGGACATCGAATTGCCGATTCAGTCGGCAGCGAATGCAACTGCTTGAGTCGCGGCCGAGGGAGGGGCTGACGCGCTCAGGCTAATTCCGGCCTCAGTCGATTTTCAGGTTGATTTCCTTTACCAGTCGCGCGAAGTAGGCGCGATCCGTGAGCATGCGCTCGGTGTATTGCTCGGGCGTGCTGGCAACGACTTCCATGCCCAGGTTCTGGCCGAGGCGCGATTCCATTTCAGGGTTCTTCAGCGCCTTTGAGATAGATGCATACAATCGGTCGATGATGGGGCGAGGCGTGCCGGCGGGTGCCGAGACGCCGATGATCGAGGCGAGATCGAAGCCGGGCAGTCCCGATTCGGCGATGGTGGGCACGTCCCTGGCGAGTGTGGAGCGCCGTCCCGTGCTGACCGCGATCGCGCGCAGTTTGCCCGTTTTCAGATGCGCAGCGATCGCGTCCTGGGCGATGAACATGGCGGAAATCTCGTTCGTGAGGAGCGCCGGGATGGCCTGAATCGCGCCCTTGTACGGAATGTGCGTGAGGTCCACCTTGGCCATCAGTTTCAATGACTCCATGCAGAGCTGGTGAAGGGAGGCGTTGCCGGGCGATCCGTAGTTGATCACGCCGGGCTTGGTGCGCGCCAGCGCCATCAATTCCTGCACCGAACCAACGCCCAGGGTCGAGTTCACCACCAGGAACAAGGGGCCGCGCACCGCCTGGGTGACCGCCGCGAAATCGCCCACTGGGTCGAAGGGAAGATTCGCGATCACAGCCGGCGCGATCGCATAGGAATTGGTGCTCGAGAGCAAAAGCGTGTAACCGTCGGGCGCGGACTTGGCGACCAGTTGAGAGCCGATGATGGAGTTGCCGCCCGGACGGTTGTCCACCACCACCGGCTGGCCGATCTCCTGGGAGAGCCCTTGCGCCAGCATGCGCGCGAGCACATCGGGGAGCCCGGTTTGCGCAAAGGGGACCACCAGCTTGATGGGTTTGTTCGGGTAGCCCTGCGCGAATGACGAGGCGGATAACGCAAGCGCGGCGGCGACGATCGCGGTCCTTGCGAGAATTGAATGACGCAGCATATTGGCCTCCGAGCCGTTCAGTCGATTTTGAGTTTTATATCGTGCACCAGTCTGGCGTAGTACGCGCGTTTCTTTTGTATCTGCTCGCCGAATTGCTCCGGGGTGGTCGCCACTACCTCCATGCCGAAACTGAGCATCTTGGATTGTACTTCGGGCGATCTGAGGCTCCTGACGAAGGCTGCGTGCAGCCGGTCGATGATGGCGCGTGGCGTGCCCGCGGGCGCGGCGAAGCCGATGGTTGAATCGAGATCGAAATCCGGAAATCCGGATTCAGCCACGGTCGGGGTATCCGGCATGAGCGCGCTACGTTGCGCAGAGGCAACGGCGAGGATGCGCAGCTTCCCGGCTTTCACGTGTTCGATCATCGAAGGGAGCGTATTGAACATCACGGACACTTCATTGGTGAGGAGGGCGGGCGTCACCTGGATGACGCCTTTGTAGGGAACATGCACCAGATCGACTTTACCAGAAGCTTCAACTGTTCCATGGTGATGTGGTGCACCGTCGCGTTTCCGGGCGAGGCGTAGTTGATTCCGCCGGGTCGCTTTCTGGCGAGTGCGATCAGCTCCTGCACCGAACCGATGTTCAGCGAAGCATTGTGGTGCTGCCGCCTGCCTTGTTATCGATCACCACCTGCTGGCCCAGTTCTGGCGACATCGCCTGCGCAACCACGCGCGCGAGCACATCGGGCAGCCCGCTGGGTGTGTAGGGGACGATGATCCTGACAGGCTTGACCGGAAAAGACTGCGCCAACGCAGCGCACGGCAGGTTGAGCGCAGCCAGCAGCAAGGCATTCGCTAATATGAGGTAGTTCATATGTGGCATGTGTATAAGCTTACTTTTACAGAATTAAAAATATCACAGCACCGTTGCGCTCGTGAACGCGTCAAGGCGCTGAGTGCCTGGCTCGCGCACGGAAGCGCGGGCCGAGGCGCCGAGTTGGTTCTGGTAGTCGACCGTTCGTAAAATTGATGACCATCAAATAGCAGAATCGTTATCTAAAGCATTCAATCGACTATTTTCAATACCGTTATAGGAATAACATAGGTTTACTGCGAAGGGTTTGTCGAGATTCCTTTGTAATTGAATCTGGTTCTTGTTGAATTCTCAGGCTGCTCGAATCGAAGAGATCGGGCTCGCAACCTTCTCGTCCTTCGCGCGGCTGAAATGCCACTTACCCAGTAAGCCCGGGATCGGGCATCGGCAAACACAGGATTTAAACATAATCGATGATGTACGCCTTTCAAAAGTCCAAAACATGGCCCATTGGAGAAATTTAGCTGCCGCCATACGTTCAGCTCGGGTTTCGGGTAGCCGGCCACGGTTGATGCGTCATTGAATATGACTTTCAGCGGCTTGTCATCCGATGCGCGCGTATGGATACTTGACGACAGCCGCAATCGCATGCTCCTGAAACCTGGTGGGGACCATTCGTTGAATCCCGC
>CAMDRY010000261.1 GCA_945906975.1 Bordetella parapertussis
GTCAAGGATTGCTATGCGGTGCTCGGGGTGGTGCACAACCTATGGACGCCCATTCCACGCGAGTTCGATGATTACATTTCACGACCCAAGGCCAACGACTACCGTTCGCTGCACACCGCCGTGACCGGTCCGGACGGGCGCGGCCTGGAGGTGCAAATCCGCACGCATGAGATGCACCGTCATGCCGAGCTCGGGGTTGCGGCGCACTGGAAATACAAGGAGGGCGCGCATGCGGATGGCGCGAAAACGCAGGCATTCGAGCAAAAAATTGGCTGGTTGCGCCAGGTGCTGGCCTGGCGCGATGACATTGTCGACGCCTCCGATTGGGTGGCGCAGTCGAAGCAGGCTGCGCTCGATGACACCGTTTATGTTTTGACGCCGCAAGGTCGCGTGATCGACCTGCCGGCCGGGTCGACGCCGGTGGATTTTGCCTATTCGCTGCACACCGATATCGGCCACCGCTGTCGCGGCGCGCGTGTGGACGGCCAGATGGTGCCGCTCGATACGCGGCTGGCCAACGGACAGCGCGTGGAGATCATCAGCGCCAAGGGCGGCGGGCCGAGCCGCGACTGGCTCAACCCGGCACTCGGACTGGTGGGCAGTTCGCGTGCCCGCCACAAGGTGCGCCAGTGGTTCAACAGCCAGGCGCTGGAGGAGACCATCGCCAACGGTCGCAGCGCGGTTGAACGGGAAATGCAGCGCGAGGGCAGGACCGGCGTCAACCTGGACGAACTGGCCGGGCGCTTTGACTTCGCCCGTGCGGAGGATTTGTTCGCGGCGGTGGGACGTGACGAGATCGGCCCGCGTGCGCTGCAGACGGCCTTGCGCGGGGACGCCGCGGTAGCCGATACGAGCGCATTGGAGCAGGTGAAGACCCACCGCAGCCGGGCCGATGATCCGGGCAGCGGCATCCTTGTTGTGGGTGTCGATCGCCTGATGACGCAGTTGGCGCGGTGCTGCAAGCCGGCGCCGCCAGATGAGATCGTCGGTTTTGTCACGCGCGGTCGCGGCATTTCGATCCACCGCGCCAGTTGCCCGAGCGCCGCGCGGCTGCGTGCGCGCCAGCCCGAGCGCATCATTGCCGCGGATTGGGGCAAGCAGTCTTCCAGCGTGTTCCCGGTCGATGTGGTGGTGCAGGCGGAGGATCGTCATGGCCTGTTGCGCGACGTTTCAGAAATGCTGTCGCGTGAAAAAATCAACGTCACCGCGGCCAACACGCAAAGCCGGCAAAGTCTCGCGACCATGCACTTCACGCTTGATATCGCCGATGTCGCGCAGTTGCAGCGGGTGCTGGCGAAGGTTCGTGAGGTGGCCGGCGTGCAAAGCGCGGCGCGCCGCTAAGGCCCGCTGCGGTCCTGCGGCGCGGCGGGGCGGATGTTCTATAATCGCGGTTGAAAGAAAACACCGGTGTATTCTTGCCCTGGCATGGCGCGCGGGCATGCAGAGCGTCCCGTTGCGAGTTTTTCATCAGTACCAAAGAGCCAGTCGTAATCGTTGCAGCACAGTCTTCAAAAAAACCCGGAACTCCGGAACTCCGGAACACTGGAACACTGGAACATCAGAACATCAGAACACCGGAATATCAGAACGCGAGAGCCAACATGGAAGACAGCCTGAAAAAGGCCGCGCTGGAGTATCACCGACTGCCGCGCCCCGGAAAAATTTCAATTGCGCCGACCAAGCAGCTGGTCAACCAGCGCGATCTGGCGCTCGCCTACACGCCCGGCGTGGCCGAGGCCTGTCTCGAGATCGTGCGCGACCCGGCAGAGGCCCGCAACCTGACCTCGCGTGGCAACCTCGTTGGTGTCATCACCAATGGCACCGCTGTGCTGGGCCTGGGGGCGATCGGGCCGCTTGCCTCCAAGCCGGTGATGGAGGGCAAGGCCGTGCTGTTCAAGAAATTCGCCGGCATCGACGTGTTCGATATCGAGATCGAAGAGCGCGACCCTGACAAGCTTGTCGACATCATCGCGGCGCTTGAGCCGACTTTCGGCGGCATCAACCTTGAGGATATCAAGGCGCCGGAATGCTTCATCGTCGAGCGCAAGCTGCGCGAGCGCATGAAAATTCCGGTTTTTCACGACGACCAGCATGGCACGGCGATCATTGTCAGCGCGGCCATCGTCAACGGTCTCAAGGTGGTTGGCAAGGACATCGGCAAGGTGAAGCTGGTGGTTTCCGGCGCCGGCGCGGCGGCGCTGTCCTGCCTCGACCTGCTGGTCAAGGTCGGCGTGGACATGAAAAATATCATCGTCACCGACATCGTCGGGGTGGTCTATACCGGACGCAAGGAGGAGATGGATGATAACAAGGCGCGCTATGCCAAGGATATCGAGGGGCGCACACTGGGCGATGTGATCGACGGTGCCGATGTATTTCTCGGACTTTCGGCCGGCAAGGTGCTCAAGCCCGAGATGGTGAAGAAAATGGCCGACCGGCCGCTGATCCTGGCGCTGGCCAATCCGGAGCCCGAAATCCTGCCGCATCTCGCGCGCGAGGCCAGGCCTGACGCGGTGATCGCCACCGGGCGTTCGGATTTTCCGAACCAGGTCAACAACGTGCTCTGTTTTCCCTATATTTTTCGCGGCGCGCTGGATGTGGGCGCGACGACCATCACTCCGGAAATGGAGTTGGCGGCCGTTCACGCCATCGCCGAACTGGCGCAGGCGGAGCAGTCGGACGTGGTCGCCATGGCCTATGGCGAGCCGAACATCGCCTTCGGTCCGGAGTACCTGATACCGCGGCCTTTTGATCCGCGCCTGATTGTGAAAATCGCGCCGGCGGTGGCGAGGGCGGCCATCGCCTCGGGTGTGGCGACGCGGCCGATCGAGGACTGGGATGCCTACGTTGACTCGCTGCAGCAGTTTGTTTACCACTCCGGACTGATCATGAAGCCGGTGTTTGCCGGCGCCAAGAGCGGGCCGACGCGCCGCATTGTTTATGCCGAGGGCGAGGACGAGCGCGTGCTGCGCGCGGCGCAGGTGATCGTCGATGAAGGTCTTGCGCGGCCCATCCTGATCGGTCGCCCCAATGTGCTCGACAGCCGTATCGAGAAATTCGGTCTGCGCATCAAGGCGGGCAAGGACTTCGACCTGATCAACCTGGAAAGCGATCCGCGCTATCGCGACTACTGGCAGGAATACCACAGGCTGACCGAACGCCGCGGCGTGTCGGAGCAGTACGCGAAAATCGAGATGCGCCGTCGTGCCACGCTGATCGGCAGCATGATGATCCACCGCGGCGAGGCCGATGGCATGATCTGCGGCACTTTCGGCACGCATGCGCTGCACCTGCATTATGTCGACCAGGTGATAGGCCGTCGTGCCGGCGTGGATAACTACTACGCCATGAATGTGTTGATGCTGCCGCAGCAGACCGTTTTTATTTGCGATACCTACGTTAACCTTGATCCGACCGCCGAGCAGATCACCGAGATGACACTGCTCGCCGTGGAGGAAATCCGTCGTTTTGGTATTGTTCCCAAGGCGGCGCTGCTGTCGCATTCGTCATTCGGCACAGGTGATTCGGCCAGCGCAAAAAAAATGCGCCTGGCGCGGCAACTCATCGCGGAGCGTGATCCGGACCTGGAAATCGAGGGCGAGATGCATGGGGATGCGGCGCTGTCCGAATCGGTGCGCCTTGCCGCTTTCCCGCATTCGCGCCTCAAGGGACAGGCCAATCTGCTGATCATGCCCACTCTGGATGCCGCGAATATCGCGTTTAACCTGCTCAAGACTGCGGCCGGTGACGGCATCACCATCGGTCCCATATTGCTCGGTGCCGCCAAGCCGGTGCACATCATCACACCGACGGCGACGGTACGGCGTATCGTTAACATGACGGCGCTCACGGTGGTGGATGCGAACGCGCAACGGGGACAGCAGTCGGCGTTGTTGTAGGGCTTGGTTTGCCGGTCATGACAGCAGCAGCGGCTCGGTGAGCCGGGGTTAAGGTGGCGGGCGCGCGACTTCGGGGGGGAGGCGCAAGGCAGATGGCGAATGCAGACGCGACAGCGGGGGCGAATGTCGGGGGCGCGAAGGCCGGACGTATTCGGACTGGGGGTGGTGCGCGCGCCGCCTACCAGGTCGGCGTGTTGAAGGCGGTGCGCGAACTGTTGCCCGAGCCCGACCGCAACCCCTTTCAGATCATTTGCGGCACGTCTGCCGGTGCGATCAATGCCGCGGCACTCGCGGTGAACGCCGACAACTTCGACCAGGCCGTGGGCCATCTGCTCGACGTATGGGAGAATTTTCACGTTCATCATGTCTATCGTTCGGATTTTCCCGGCATCGCCGCCAGTGGCGCGCGCTGGCTGGGGGCGATGTCGCTGCTGTACCGCAACAACCCGATGTCCTTGCTTGACAACGCGCCGCTTGGCGAGATGATCCGGCGCACCCTGGATTTTTCACGCATCCAGGAAAACATCGATGCCGGTGCGCTCTATGCAGTGTCGATTACCTGCTCGGGCTACAGTTCCGGCCAGAGCGTGTCCTTTTACCAAGGGGGACCCGATTGCGTGGCATGGGAGCGCACGCAGCGCATCGGCTGCGCAACGACGCTGCGGGCCGAGCATTTGATGGCATCCTCGGCGCTGCCGTTTATTTTTCCGGCGGTGAAAATAAATCGAGAATATTTCGGTGACGGTTCGATGCGCCAGATTGCACCGATCAGCCCGGCGCTGCACCTTGGCGCGGAGCGCGTGCTGGTTATCGGCACGGGACGGCAGAACGCCCAGGCGGAGCGGCAGCGCTCCAATGTTTATCCATCGCTGGCGCAGATCGCCGGCCATGCGCTCAACAGTATTTTTCTTGACAGCCTCAATGTCGATATAGAACGCCTGCAACGCATTAACAAGACCATCAGCATGATCCCTGCGGACAGGTTGGCCGCGGGCGCCTCGCCCTTGCGTCCGGTGAAGGTGATGGTGGTGTCGCCGTCGCGCCAGATCGAACGCATTGCGGCAACCCACGTTCGCGACCTGCCCTGGACCATGCGGTTCTTGTTGCGCACCGTGGGTGCGATGAACCGCAACGGTTCCAA
>CAMDRY010000262.1 GCA_945906975.1 Bordetella parapertussis
TTTGCCGTTCCTCGAAACTTCGCCTCGCTCCGCGAGACGCGATTTCGCGGGAATGACGAGATACCGTAGGCTGGGTGCATCACGGTATGCGAAAAGATTGCCGCGTCGGCTTCGCCTCCTCGCAATGACGGACTGGGCGATATGCGGGAAACCCGCCGGGGCGAGACCCGGCATGGTCGCCTTGGGAGGCTCTCACCCTCTCAGGTCAAGCTAGAGCGAGAACCCCATGGATTCCCGCGTGGCCGTTCCTCGCAACTTCGCCTCGCTCCGCGAGACGCGTTTTCGCGGGAATGACGAGATACCGTAGGCTGGGTGCATCACGGTATGCGAAAAGATTGCCGCGTCGGCTTCGCCTCCTCGCAATGACGGACTGGGCGATAGGCTGGAAACCCGCACCAGACGGGCGTTTCCAGCTTATTGTCCGGCTACAAGCCGAGATAAGCCTGGCGCACCCGCGGGTCGTTGCCCAGTTCGTCGGTGCTGCCATGCATGGCGACCTTGCCGGTCTCGATGACGTAGGCGCGGTCGGCGAGGTCGAAGGCGGTGAAGACGTCTTGTTCTACCACCAGGATGGCGAGGCCCTTCTTGTTGATGGCCGTCAGCGATTCGCTCAACAACTCCACGGCGCGCGGGGCGAGCCCCAGCGACAGTTCGTCTATCATCAAGAGCTGCGGGCGCGACATGATGCCGCGGCCGATGGCGCACATTTGCTGTTCGCCGCCGGAGAGCGTGGTGGCGTCCTGGCTTTCGCGTTCTTTGAGGCGCGGGAACATCGTGAACACCTCGTCGAGGTCGCGGGCGATTTCGGCGCGGCCGACGTTGCGGCTGTAGGCGCCGATCAACAGGTTGTCGCGCACCGACATGCCGCGGAACAGGCGCCGCCCCTCGGGCACATGGGCGATACCCAATTCGAGCACGATATCCGGATCGGCGGCGGTGATGGCCTTGCCACCCAGTGTGACGCTGCCGGCCTTGGCCTTGACGAGGCCCGAGATCGTGCGCAAGAGCGTGGACTTGCCCGCGCCGTTGGAGCCGACGATGCAGGTGATTTCGCCGGGGCGCACCTCAAGGTCTATGCCCCAGAGCACCTGCACGTCGCCGTAGCCGGCGGTGAGGCCTTCGATTTTCAGCAAGGGGGCGGTCATGGTGCGGCTCCGGCCAGTTGCTTTTGTCTTGCGGCAAACTTGCTGCCAAGGTAGGCCTCGATGACCTTGGGATCGTTGACCACTTCCTGCGGGTCGCCCGAGCTGATCAGCTCGCCGTGGTGCAGCACCAGTATGCGCTGCGACAGCGACAGCACGACCTTCATCAGGTGTTCGATGATGATGATGGTGATGCCGCGTGCGGCGATGGCGCGGATGAGCGCCAGCGCCTGGTCGATCTCGGAGGTGTTGAGTCCGGCGTTCACTTCGTCGAGCAACAGCACCTTGGGTTTCATGGCGAGGCTTTTGGCAAGTTCGAGGCGCTTGCGCGATGGCAGGGTGAGGGAAGCGGCCGGCCGCAGGGCATCTGCGCCGAGGCCGACAAATTCGAGGTGGGCCATGGCTTCGGCATCGGCCTGCGCGCGGTCGGCGGCGGCGCCGGCAAACAGCGCGCCGGCCGATACGTTCTCGAGCACGGTCATGGCCGGAAAGGGCTGCACGATCTGGAAGGTGCGGGCGATGCCGCGCCTTGCCGCCTGGAAGGGGCGCTGGCGGGAGATGTCCTCGCCGCGGAACACCACGCTGCCGCCACTGGCCGGGAACACGCCGGTAATGAGATTGACGAGTGTGGTCTTGCCCGCACCGTTGGGGCCGATGAGGCCGACGATCTCGCCCTCGTTCAGCGTGAAGGACACGTCCTTGACCGCCTGTATGCCGCCAAAGGACTTGGATAGGCGGTCAACCTTGAGCAGGACTTCACCCGGGCTACCCGCGCCAACGGCGCCACTCATGCTGAACCCTTGCGCCAGCGCAGGCGTAGCAGGCCACCGGGCAGGAAAAAGATCAGCACTACGATGACCAAACCGAGCACGCCCTGGTTGTAATCGAGGAATTTCGCCCAGATGGTCTCTTCCATCAGCACGAACAGCGCCGAACCGACCACCGGTCCGAACACTGTGCCCGGGCCGCCCAGCAGCACCATCACCGGCGCCTTGAGCGTGAGCAGTATCGAGAACGAGTCGGTGGGCGAGATATAGGCTACCCAGGACGAGTAGGCTGCGCCGACGGCGCCGCAGAACACCGCCGAGAGCACGAAGGCGTAGATCTTGTAGCGCGTGGTGTCTATGCCCACCATGTCTGCGGCATCCTCGTTTTGCTGGATGCAGCGCAGGCCGAAGCCAAGCTTGCCCTTGTCGACCAGCACGGTGGCGACAAAGGCGAGCAGCATGATGACGATCATCGTGTAGAGGAACACCCGTCCGATGAAGTCCGGGCCGCCGGCGAGGAACTTGACGTTGAGGCCCTCGCCGCCGCCGGTGAGGCTCGACCAAGAGGAGGCAAGCTGCGACAGCACCTCGACGATGGCGATCGAACCGATGGCGAAGTAATGGCCCTTCATGCGCAGGATGATGAGCCCGATGATGGCCGAGAACAGTGCGACCACTGCGGCGCCGCCCAGCCAGGCGAGAGGCAGCAGCGCGCCCGAGACACCGGCGTTTTGCAGCAGCGCGCCCGAATACGAGCCGAGGCCGACAAAGGCCGCGGTGGCAAACGATGGGTAGCCGGTAAAGCCGCCGATGAAGTTCCACGACAGCGCGATGGCGCCGTACATGGCGAGGAAGGTGGCGATCTTGACGATGTAGTTGCTGGCCACCCAGGGCGTGGAAGCGAGGGCGAGCACCCAGAGGGCGAACAAAATGTAGGGCAGGCGCGCTTTCATTCGTAACCCTTCTTGCCCATCAGGCCGGTCGGGCGCACCACCAGCAGCACCAGCATGATGACAAAGCCGATGAGGATGGCGTTTTGCGGGCCCCACCAGTGGCCGGCAAAGCTCTCGATTACGCCGAGGGCCAGCCCGCCTACCAGCGCGCCGGGCACCGTGCCCAGGCCGCCGATGACGCAAATGACAAAGGCCTTGCCAAGGAATAATCCGGTGACGCTGGTGGTGATGGGGAATACCACCGACACCAGCGCGCCGCAGGCGCCGGCCATGAAGGCGCCGAGGCCGAAGGTGATGGCGTAGACCTTGTTGACCTTGATGCCCATCAGCGCCGCGGCATCGCGGTCCATGCGCACGGCGACAATGGCGCGGCCGGTGCGCGAGGTGCGCAGGGTCAGGTACAAGATACCGGTAAGGGCAAGGGCGAGCACCATGGCGGCGACCCGGTCGAGGGACATGATCACGCCGCCGATATCAATGCGCCCCAGGTCAAGCACCACGCGCCGCGGCGTGGCGGTGAAGGCGATGTTCATTGCGTTGTACAGGATCATGTCCAGGCCGAAGGTGAGCGTCAGTGTGGTGAGTACCGGGCGCATGATGACGCGGTTGATGATGCCGTACTGGATCATGTAGCCGAGCAGGAACAGCAGCATGGCGATAGGCAGCATCATCACGAAGGGATTGATTCCCAGGTGCAGCCAGGCGAAAAACGCGATGTAGCCGCCGAGGATGATGAAGGCGCCGTGCATCATGTTGATGACGTTGAGCACGCCCCAGACGAGCGAAAAACCGACCGCGATGCACGCGTACAACGCGCCCAACATCAGGCCGTTGGCGAGGACTTGACCGTATACCATGGATTTTTCTGCGTAGGGATCGAGCGTGAATAAACTCTACTGCGGCGAAAAGGCTGCCGTGTAAAACATCATGGGCGGCGCGCTGCACCGCCCATGTCTGGCAAAGGAAATTACTTGACCGCCTGCAGCGCGCTCTGCTTAACGCTGTCCGGGTAGACCATCACAACCTTGCCGCCCTGCACCTGGATGATGGGCAGCACGCGCGTGCCGTTCATGCCGTTGGGGCCGAACTTGATCGGGCCGTAGAAGGTCATGATATCGAGCGATGCGAGCGCATCGCGCACCTTGGCCTTGTCGATGGTGCCGGCCTTTTCGATGGCTTTTTGCAGCGCTACCAGGCAGGCGGCCGATGAGGCGTGCACGTAGTCAGGGTCGGCCTTTTCGCGCGCGACGAACTCGTCGTAGAAGGCCTTGGTCGAGCCCCACGGATCGTCACCCTTGAATTGCGCGCCGTGGTACCACCAGGTCGCGCTGGTGATGCCCTCGGCGAGCGGGCCGACGGCGTCGATGTATTCCCTGTAGACCGGGCCGGTGATCATGGTGACGACCGGCGCCTTGAGGTTGAGGTCGGCCATTTGTTTGCGCGCGAGCACCAAATCCTTGCTGTAACCGGTGATGTAAATCCAGTCCGGGTTGAGCGACTTGATCTTGGCGATGGGCGTGGCGAGGTCAAGCGCGCCGACAGGGTAGAACTCCATCGACACCACCTGCAGGCCGGCTTTTTTGGCCGAGTCGTCCATGATGGTGGCCATGGACTTGGGGAACACGTCCTCGCGGCCCAGGATGGCGACTTTTTTCACCTTGGGGAACTGCTTGGTCACTGCGGCGAGCAGGTTGTCGATGCTGCCGCCGTTGGGCGCCAGCGTGCCAAACAGGTATTTGTAGCCCTGGTTGAAAATCGACTCCGAGGAGGCGCTGGTGGCGAGAACCGGCACGCCGTAGCGCTCGGCCACGCCGGCCACGACCTTGGTGTGGCCCGAACCGAAGGGGGCGAGGAGGAAATCAACTTTGTCATCGACGATCAGCTTTTCCGCGAGCTGCTGTACGCGCTGCTCGTTGGTCTGGTAGTCGTACTGGATGATTTCGACGCGCATTTTCTTGCCGCCGACGCTGATGCCGCCCTGCGCGTTGACGCGCTTCAACCACATGTCATAGGCGATCTGCTGTTTCTTGCCCTCATCGGCGAGACCGCCGGTGAGCGCCAGCGGCGCGCCGATCTTGATCGTCTGGGCCTGTGCCGCGCCGGCGACAAGGCCGACGGAGACCAGCAGCGCCGAGGCGAACTGTGCAA
>CAMDRY010000263.1 GCA_945906975.1 Bordetella parapertussis
CAACACGGAGGCGGTGGAAATTTCTTCCGGCGTGTTGGTGGTCGCCCGCCTGCTTGAGCACAAGCCTGTTGTGACCCGACCGTTGGACGAAGTGCGTGGGGATGTCGTTAAAATCCTGACGCGCCAGGAAGCGCTGACCCTGGCTCAAAAAGCCGGCGTCGAAAAATTGGCCGCTCTGACCAAGGGCGAGCAGGCCGGCACCTGGGGCACGGTCAAGTTGATAAGCCGCGACGCACCGCAGGGCTTCAAGCCCGATGCGCTGTCATCGGTATTTCACATTGATGCAGGCAAGTTGCCCGGATATTCCGGGCTGCAGAGCGAAGCCGGTTATGTTTTATACCGCGTGTCCAAGGTTGTTCCGCTCGAGAGCATTGACGCAGAAAAGGAAAAAGGCGTGCGGCAGCAATTGTCACGTGTCGTGGCAGCGCAGGAATACCAGGCCTTTGTCGGTGGCTTACGCGAGAACGCCAAGGTTCAGATCAACAAAGCTGCATTGGAGAAAAAGCCGCAGCAGTAAATCAGTGAACCCCCGTCACTGCATACGGGGCGGGCTTCAGGCTTGCAACGGCCGGATTATTCGGCTTCGGCACTTCGCCCAATACCGCCCACGACGGTATTGAAGCCCGAATCAACATAGGTAATTTCGCCGGTAATGCCGCTGGCGAGGTCAGAGAGCATGAAGGCGGCGACGTTGCCGACCTCGTCAATGCTCACATTGCGTCGCATAGGCGCATTTTCCTCTACAAACTTCAGTATCTTGCCAAAGCCTGAAATGCCGGCTGCGGCAAGCGTCTTTATCGGTCCGGCGGAAATGCCGTTCACACGTATGCCACCCGGACCCAGGCTGCTGGCGAGGTATCGAACCGCGGCTTCCAGGCTGGCTTTTGCAAGCCCCATCGTGTTGTAGTTGGGGATCACGCGATCGGCGCCGAGGTAGGTCAAAGTCACCATGGCGCCGTTGCGGCCCCGCATGAGTGGCAAGGCGCCCTTGGCGAGTGCAGCAAAGCTGTAGCTCGAAACGTCATGGGCAATACGAAACGCCTCGCGTGAAATGCCATCTAAGAAATCTCCGGCAATGGATTCTCGTGGCGCAAAAGCGATGGCGTGCACCAGTCCGTCCAGGCCATCCCATTCTTTTCCGAGCGATGTGAACAGCGTGGCAATTTCCTCATCGCTCGCAACGTCACAGGAAAAAATGAGTTCGCTGCCGAGTTCTTTCGCCATTTCTGCGACCCGATCCTTGAAGCGCTCGTTCTGGTAGGTGAATGCAAGAGTCGCGCCCTCACGCTGGCACGCCTTGGCAATGCCCCAGGAGATGGAACGGTTGGAAAGCAATCCGGTGATTAGGATACGTTTGCCGGCAAGAAAGCCCATAGAGTTTGATTCCTTTATATCGCACGCGAGAACACTGCGCGATTATAGCGCAGGGTCCGACATCGTCTGGCTCGCCGGCATCACAAAATCCGCTACACTTTAGGTATGCGGACAGCCTCGTTCATTTATTTTTTTGCGGCATTTTTTGCGGTACTTTCGCTTTGCGGTTGCGGTGACTCCTGGAACGATCCTTATCCGGCAGGCGAGCGCGGCCGCAATATTCTCTATAGCTCGTTTGCCGACCGGCCCAAGCACCTTGACCCGGCGCAG
This sequence comes from Bordetella parapertussis, assembly GCA_945906975.1. The sequence goes on from CAMDRY010000263.1 coordinate 1,645, forward strand.
TCCTACACTTCGGATGAGTGGGATCTCATCTCGCAGATTTTAGAGCCGCCATTTCAATATCACTACCTAAAGCGTCCCTACGAACTCATCCCGGCTACGGCAGAGAGTTTGCCAAAACCGCGTTACTTTGACGCGGCTGACCGTGAGTTGCCCACAAATGCCGAGGCCTCGCGCGTCGCTTATAGCATCTACGATATTCGCATCAAGTCCGGTGTTCGCTATCAGCCCCATCCCGCGTTCGTGCCGGAAAATCTGCGGCTTTCGCCTGCGGACATAAAGCGCAAGTTCACGATCGCTGATTTTGGGCGTACTGGCACACGCGAGTTGACGGCCGATGACTATGTCTACCAGATAAAGCGTCTGGGTCATCCTCGGGTGAACTCACCCATTTTCGGTCACATGACCGATTACATAGTCGGTTTGAAGGAATTTGGCGAAACTTTGAAAGGGGCTGATCGCAAGCTGATTGAGATTGAGGGGCGGGGCGCCTGGCTTGATCTGGACAAATTCAATATCAGCGGTGTCAGCGTCATCGACCGGCAAACCTACCGCATCCGAATAAAAGGTAAATACCCGCAGTTTCTATACTGGCTGGCGCTGCCCTTTTTTGCACCTGTGCCGGCGGAGGCTGACCGGTTTTATTCTCAACAGGGCTTTGCGGAAAAGAACCTTACGCTGGACTGGTGGCCCGTCGGTACCGGCCCTTACATGCTTGCCGAAATGAATCCCAACGCCCGCATGGTATTACGGCGCAATCCGAATTTCCGCGGCGAAGCCTACCCTTCCGATGGAGAAAGTGGTGACCGTGAAGCGGGCCTGCTTGAGGATGCGGGTAAGCGTGCGCCGTTCATTGACGAAGTGGTCTTCAGTCGGGAGAAGGAGGGCATTCCGTATTGGAATAAATTCATGCAGGGCTACTACGACCAGTCCGGCATCAGTTCCGACACCTTTGATCAGGCGGTGAAGATGGGCGTGGAGGGGGAGGCCGGCCTGACTCCCGAAATGGAGGCGCGTGGCATCAGGCTTAAGACTTCACTGGCCACCAGTGTTTTTTACCTCGCGTTCAATTGGAATGACGCGGTCGTCGGCGGTGCTGGGAAGGTGGGCGATTCGGCGTCCGCCGCACGCAAGTTGCGCCAGGCGATCAGCATCGCGGTCGACTACGAAGAGTTCATTTCAATATTTGCCAATGGCAGGGGCTTGCCGGCGCAAGGACCAATCGCTCCGGGCATTTTCGGATACCGTGAAGGCAAGGACGGCCTTAATCCGCTGGTCTATGATTGGGTGGATGGCAAGCCGCAACGCAAATCCTTGGACGTGGCCAAAAAGCTCCTTGCAGAGTCCGGTTACCCTGACGGACGGGATGCCAAGAGCGGGCAGCCTCTTGTTCTTTATCTCGATACCAGCGGGGGAGGCCCTGGCGGCGCGGCGCGTCTCGATTGGTATCGCAAGCAATTCGGCCGTCTTGGTATTCAGCTTGAAGTGCGCGCCACCGACTGGAACCGCTTTCAGGAAAAAATCCGCAAGGGCAATACACAAATGTTTTTTCTCGGATGGAACGCTGATTATCCCGATCCGGAGAACTTCCTATTCTTACTTTACGGCGCCAACAGCACGATAAAGAACGACGGCGAAAACAAGGCAAATTACCTTAATCCGGAATTCGACCGGCTCTACGAGCTCATGAAAAATATGGACAACAGCCCCGAGCGCCAGCAGGTGATCGACCGCCTGGTCGCAGTGTTACGCGAAGACGCACCCTGGGTTTGGGGCTACAACCCAAAGGATTACGGCCTGTACCATAGCTGGCTTGCCAACATGAAGCCGAACTCAATGGCGCGCAATGGAATCAAGTACTATCGACTTGATGTGCAAAAGCGCGGAAGCCTGCGCAGTCATTGGAATCGCCCGATGCTGTGGCCGCTGCTGGCAATTATGCTTATTCTTTCAATGCTCACCGTGCCGGCATTTGGCGCATGGCGGCGCAGGGCGCAAATGTCGGCACGACCGACCGGAGGGGGGGCGGCATGACCGGCTACCTGATCCGTCGTTGTTTGTACGCGGTGCTTATCCTCATCGGCGTCAACCTCCTGACCTTTACCCTGTTTTTCAAGGTCAATACGCCTGATGATATGGCGCGCATGCAACTTGGCGCGAAGCGCGTGACACCGGATGCGATTGTCAAGTGGAAAGCCGAGCGTGGTTACGACAAACCCTTGTTGTACAACGATCAGGCCGCGGGTCTGGCGCGACTAACCGACACGCTGTACGTGCAAAAATCCGCTGAAATGTTCCGCTTCAACTTCGGCCGTGCCGATGACGGGCGTGATATTTCGCGTGAAATCTATGGCCGCATGTGGCCCAGCCTGGCATTGGCCGTGCCCACCTTCATTATCGGGCTCATGGTCAATATAACGATTGCACTGATGATGGCGTTCTTCCGCGCGACTTATCTCGATTTCATCGGTGTCGTGTTGTGCGTGGCGATGATGTCCATTTCCGGTTTGTTTTACATTATCGGCGGGCAGTACCTCATTTCCAAGTTATGGAATCTGGTCCCCATATCCGGCTATCAGGGCGGATTCGATGCGGCGCGCTTCGTCATTCTTCCCGTAGTGGTGGGTGTGGTTAGCGGCATCGGCTCTGGCGCGCGCTGGTACCGCACCATTTTTTTGGAGGAAATCGGCAAGGATTATGTGCGCACAGCGCGCGCCAAGGGCTTGTCCGAAGTGACGGTATTGTTCAGGCACGTGCTCAAAAATGCCATGATCCCAATCCTTACCGGCGCTGTTGTGGTCATCCCGCTGTTGTTCATGGGCAGCTTGATATCGGAATCATTTTTCGGCATTCCCGGACTTGGCAGCTACACCATCGATGCGATCCAGGCGCAGGACTTTGCCGTCGTCCGCTCGATGGTTTTCATCGGTTCCGCGCTGTACATACTGGGGCTGCTTTTGACCGATCTCTCCTACACCCTGGTTGACCCGAGGGTACGTCTCGAATGATGGCCGTGATCCTTTGGACGGACGCCCTGGTCTGGGTGCTGATTTTGACCATCGTCGCATATGGTTGGCATGTCAGCCGCCATGCGCATCTCGCGGCACCTTGGAGGAGGGTCACGCACAGCCCGGGTGGGATGTCGGGCTTGGTGGTTCTGCTGTTGCTTGTGCTGGTCGGATTGCTCGACTCGGTGCACTTTCGCTTCAAGGTCGATTCTCCGGATACGAAGACCAAAACCGCGTACTCCACCGAAGTCCAATCCTTGTTGGATGTTGCCGCGGGGCACTTGCGCACCCGTCCGGAAAAGACCTACTCCGCGCCGCTTGCCACGCGGTCTTTTGCGAAAGAGCTGGTGGAGA
>CAMDRY010000264.1 GCA_945906975.1 Bordetella parapertussis
AGGTCGTTGCCAATGCATTTAATCAACTCGGACTTGGCGCCACGCAACAGGCCGGCGAACTGGTATTCGGACAATGTGTCGGGTACCGGCGTCACTGCGCCCAGTATCGTCGCCGGATCGGCGCCAAGCGCCACCGCAAGCGGAAAGGGTTTGCCCGGATGCGCCAGGCAGTGATCGCGATAATCGAGCGCGCCGCCGCGATGCGCCAGCCAGCGCATGATCACCTTGTTCGGCGCAATCACCTGCTGGCGGTAAATGCCGAGGTTTTGCCGCGTCCTCGACTGCGGCAGGCCCTGCGGCCCGCGCGTGACCGTCAGCCCCCAGGTAATGAGCGGGCCGGCATCGCCGGGCCAGCAAGTCTGTATCGGCAGGCGCGACAAGTCCACGTCCTTGCCCTCCCATACGACTTCCTGGCAGGGTGCCGAGGACAGCACCTTGGGCGCCATGTGCATGACCTTCCGGCCGATCGGGATCCAGCGCTCGATGGCATCGCGAAACCCCTTGGGCGGTTCCGGCTCTTTCAAAAAGGCCAGCAGTTTGCCGATGTCGCGCAGCGACTCCACCGAATCGGCGCCCATGCCCATGGCCACGCGTTTGGGCGTGCCAAACAGGTTGCCCAAGACAGGGATGGTGTGACCTTTGACGTTCTCGAACAAAATGGCCGGTCCGCCCGCCTTGAGCACGCGGTCGCAAATCTCGGTCATCTCCAGTTGCGGGGACACCGGGACAGCGACACGCTTCAATTCGCCTTGTGCTTCCAGCTGTGAAATAAAATCGCGCAGGTCGTGGTAAGTCACGTCAGTAGGTCCGGTGCAGGGCAGGTAAAGGCACAACCGGCCGCGTCGGGCACGCAACCGGGAAACGCATGGTAGCACCCACGAAGACCCGCTTCCAAGGCACCAAGGAATGCCCTACACTGGCTTCCAACAGGGCGATGACCCTGATTGCAGCGATTATTGTCGCGAATGCAAAACACAAACCGGAGGAATCAATGACACGCTCCCGCACCGCCACGACTGCGTTGTTCGGCCCCATTCTCGCACTGGCCGCCACCCTCGCCCTGTCGCCACTGACCGCCACCGCGCAGTCATACCCGGACAAGCCCGTCAATTACTACCTGCCCTTTCCCGCCGGCGGGGAATCGGATATCGCCGCGCGCTTCCAACAGGACGTGTTTCGAAAAAAATACAAACAGGAAATGGTCGTGCAATACAAGTTGGGCGCAGGCGGCGCCGTGGCATGGCAGACGCTCAACGCGATGCCCGCCGATGGCAGCAACCTGATGGGTATCAACCTGCCGCACATCGTGCTGCAGCCGCTCGAAGGACAGGTGCAATACAAGACCGAAGACATGACGCCGGTGTTCTGGTTCCACTACACGCCGGATGCCATCGTCGTGCCCAACGACAGCCCGATCAAGAACTTCCAGGATCTCGTTGCCGCGGCCAAAGCCAAACCCGGCGTACTCAGCTTCGCCGGTTCGGGCACAAACTCGGCCAACCATGTCGCGCACGAAAAATTCAACCAACTGGCCGGCGTCAAAACCACTTACGTCCCGTTCAAGGGCACCGGCGACCTGACCAGCGCGGTGGTCGGCGGCCACGTCACCGGCGCAATGTCCTACTCGACCTTCGCCATCCAGCAAAAGAGCAAGCTGCGCATGCTGGCCGTGGCGACCGAGAAGCGCCTGCCGCAGTTTCCCGACGTGCCGACCTTCAAGGAGCTCGGTTTCAATTGGGTCGACGGCGCCTACCGCGGCATTGCGGTGCCCAAGTCGATGTCACAGGAAATGCGCGCCAAGGTCTCGGACATGATGGGGGCCATCAACAAGGATCCGGACATGCGCGCCAAGATGCAGGAAGGCGGCTTCGAGGTCATAGACATTTCCTACGAAAAAATTCCCGCCTTCATGGCCGAGCGCACCCGCGACTACATGGGCACGGCCAAACTGATGGGCTTGGTCAAGTAAGGCTAGCCAGCAAGAACCATCAAGCCCGAATCAACTCCCCACCCAGGAAACCGGCTGGAAATCCAATACTGGCGCGGATTTCCAACCGGCTCTCTATTGCGCGGCGATGCCAGGCAGTCTTAAACCACCCGGACTGAAATCAGACTTACCATCAGACCTGCAATCAGAATTACAATCAGACCACCATCGGATTGACGCCGCCATCCATGGTCAGGATCACGCCGGTGACATAGCTCGCGCGCTCCGAGGCGAGGAACAACGTGACATCGGCCACCTCCTCGGGTTTGGCGTAGCGCCCAAGCGGGATGCGCGCCTCACTCGCCTTGAGCAACGCATCGGTGGGCTTGCCGGTCATTTTGGATTGTGCCTCCAGCGCACCCTGCACGCGCCCGGTGAAAGTCGAACCCGGATTGATGGCGTTGACGCGAATACCCTTGCTGCCCCAGGTGGTCGCCAGCCCCGCCGACAGGTTCATCAGCGACGCGTTGGCCGCGCTGCCCGGAAGGTGGATAGGGTTGGGCACCTTGCCACCGGTCCCGGCGATGTTGACGATGTTGCCGCGCCCGCGCACCAGCATGCCCGCGAGCACCGCCTGCATGGCGTGCACATAGGTGAAGTATTTCGCATCCATCGCCGCGTGAAAGGCGGCGGCGGTGAGTTCCTGCGGCGCGGTGCGCACCGCCGCACCGGCAGAATTGACAAGAACATCGACCGGCCCGATCGCCGCCTCCACCGCCGCGACCATCGGCCCGGCCGAAGCCGGATCAATCAGATCGGCCGCATGCGTGAACACCTGGTGCCCCTCCGCGGCGAGTTCCGCCTTGGCGGCGGCCAGCGTTTCAGCGTTGCGTCCGACTATCGCAACCTTCGCACCCTCTTGCGCAAAGCCCCGCGCACACGCCAGACCTATGCCCTTGCTGCCGCCGGTGATCAGCACCACCTTGCCTTTTAGTTTCAGATCCATTTCCTGCTTTCATAGTTGAGAACAATACCTGCGAACACCGCCGCGCCCAGCCAGTTGTTGTGCAAAAAGGCCTTGAAACAGCCCTCCCGGTCGCGCTTGCGAATGAGAAAGTAGTGATAAACCGCCATCGCCGCGGCGACCACCAGCCCGGCGTAATAAAACCAGTTGAACAGCAGGCGCCAGCCTATCCAGCCCAGCACCGCGAACATAGCGGCGTAACAGAGCATCACCGCCGTCACGTCCCAGCGGCCGAAGGTGATGGCCGAGGTGCGAATACCGATGTTCAAATCATCATCGCGATCGACCATGGCGTATTCGGTGTCGTAGGCGACAGCCCACAGGATGTTGGCCGCGAGCAGCACCCAAGCCAGCCAGAACGCCACCGCATTGTGCGCGGCGAACGCCATCGGTATGCCAAACCCGAACGCGACGCCAAGATAAGCCTGCGGCATGGCAAAAAAACGCTTGGTATAGGGGTAGGTCATGGCCACAAACAGCGCGCAAAACGACAGTGCGATGGTTTGCCAGTTCAGAAACAGCACCAATGAAAACGCCATCAGCGCCAGGGCCAGCGCCAACAGCAAGGCCTCTTTGCGCGAGACCGTGCCTGCGGGCAGCGGACGGGCACGCGTACGCTGCACATGGCGGTCGAATTCGACATCGACGGTGTCGTTCCAGACGCACCCGGCCGAACGCATCAGCAGGGTGCCGACGCAAAAAATTACCACCACCGACCAGTCCGGCCAGCCGCTCGAGCTGATCCACACAGCCCACAAGGTCGGCCACAGCAGCAGCAAGGTGCCGATGGGCTTGTCCAGCCGCATCAGGCGTTCGTATTCGGACAGGCGTTGCGCGATGTTCATTTAAACCCAAGCCAGAAGACTGAAACACGGGGAGCGCAGGCGACGCAAAAACAATTTGTGCCCTTTCGCGCCTGCGCTGCTCTCCCAGTGGCAAACGCTTTTGATCCGGGAATCCCAAAACGCCCGCAATTTTAGCCTGATACGCATCACGCCTTGAGATAGTCGTACCGCCCCCCAAGCCAGCGCTCAAGATGTTTTTCCACCTGCTGCGGATGTTTGTCCAGCAGGTGGTCGGCTGCTTCGCGGGCCGCGTCGAGCAGGTCGCCGTCGGTCTCAAGATCGGCAAAGCGCAGCATCGGCACGCCGCTCTGGCGCGAGCCTAGCACTTCGCCCGGGCCGCGCAACTCCAGGTCGCGTTGCGCGATGACAAAACCGTCGCTGCTCTCGAATATCACCTTGAGCCGCGCCCGCGCGCCCTCCGACAACGGACTCTGGTAAAGCAGTATGCAGGCGCTCTCATGCGCGCCGCGGCCGACACGGCCGCGTAACTGGTGCAGCTGCGACAGCCCGAAGCGCTCGGCGTGTTCGATCACCATCAGCGAGGCGTTGGGCACATCAACGCCGACCTCGATCACGGTGGTGGCCACCAGGAGGTTCACCGCGCCGGCGACAAACCCGGCCATCACCGCCGCCTTCTCCGCCGGCGGCATGCGCCCGTGCACCAGACCCACACGCAGGCCGGGCAAATCGGCCGTCAACGCGATATGCGTGTCGATGGCGGTCTGCAACTGCAGCGTCTCGGACTCCTCGATCAGCGGACACACCCAATAGGCCTGGCGCCCGCCCTCGCAGGACACGCGCACGCGTGCCAGCACCTCGTCGCGGCGCGTATCGGCGATCAGCTTGGTGATCACCGGATGGCGCCCCGGCGGCAGCTCATCGATCACCGACACATCAAGGTCGGCGTAGTAGCTCATGGACAGCGTGCGCGGAATGGGTGTGGCGCTCATCATCAGCTGGTGCGGCCACAAACCGTCCGCCGACGCGCGGCCCTTTTTGCGCAAAGCCAGGCGCTGCGCCACACCGAAGCGGTGCTGCTCATCAACGATGGCCAGTCCCAGTCGGTCAAACTCGACATGATCCTGGAACAGCGCATGGGTGCCCACCGCCACCGCCGCCCGGCCCGATGAGATCGCCTCGGCGGCCGCCTCGCGTTCCTTTTTTTTCAGGCTGCCGGTCAGCCAAGTCAAGGGCACGCCC
>CAMDRY010000265.1 GCA_945906975.1 Bordetella parapertussis
TACTGGTCGCAGGAATTTTTCCGTCTGTATCGGGTAATAGGCGAGCGATTCGGTTGCGGTGTCGATGGCGGTAAGGCCGCCACCGATGACGACAACGGGCAGGCGCACTTGCATGTTGGCGATGGAGTCGGGCTTGGCCGCACCGGTCAGTTGCAGTGCCATCAGGAAGTCTGAGGCGGTGCGCACGCCGCGGGCAAGGCCGTTGGGGATATCCAGCACTGTCGGCTTGCCGGCGCCCATAGCCAGTGCGATGTGGTCGAAGCCCATCCCAAAGGCGTCATCCGAAGTGAGCGTGCCGCCGAAGCGCACGCCGCCAAACAAGGCAAACGCCGCGCGTCTTTCGAGCAGCAGGCGGATGACCTTGAGAAAATTCTTGTCCCAGCGCACCGTAATGCCGTATTCCGCCACGCCACCGAAGCCGGCCATGGTTCTTTCGCCCAGGGCTTCGTAGAGTATGTTGACGTCATGCACCGGATCGAAGCGGGCGCGGCTTCCGTCGGCGTTGACGCCCGACAAATGCGGCGGCAGCGGTTCTATCTTGAGGCCGTCTATGCCCACCACCGCGTGGCCGTCGTTCATAAGGTGGTGCGAGAGCGCGAAGCCGGCCGGCCCCATTCCTGCGACCAGTACGCGGTAGCCGGTGCTGGCGCGCGGCAGCGGGCGGCGGATATTGAGCGGGTTCCAGCGCGTCAGCAGCGAATAGATCTCAAAGCCCCAGGGCAGTTCCAGCACATCCTTGAGCGTGCGTGTTTCGACCTGGGGAATATTGACAGGTTCCTGTTTCTGGTAGATGCAGGATTTCATGCAGTCGTTGCAGATGCGGTGTCCCGTGGCTGCGGCTAGCGGGTTGTCGACGGTAATGACGGCCAGCGCCGACAACGCGTGTCCGGCCACCTTGAGCGTGTGGAATTCGGAAATCTTTTCCTCCAGCGGACAGCCCGCGAGCGTGGTGCCGAAGGAATTTTTCTTGAATGCAGCTTTGCCGTCGGGCCCGGCCTTTTCTTTCAGACCGGTGGAGCAGGAATCCTTGCCCTGAGTGTGGCACCAGATGCAATAGTTGGCCTCCGATAAGGCGCCGGTGAGATCGCTGCCCTTGTCGGTGAGTGCGAATCCTTCGCGCCGGCGGATGTGTTCGGGCTTGATGGTGAACGTGGTCAACCCGTTCGTTTCATGCTTTTGCGCGTGCGGCAGAAGGTTTTGCGGATCGAGCTTGGCTGCCGTCTTGAACAGCACACCAGCCTGGTTGCGCTCGCGACCGGCCGGGGTGAGCAAGGCCCAAGCGGCGTAGCGCAGGGCGAGATCTATGGACTCTTCGTTGGCGGGCTCGTCCTTTAGCCAGGTTTCGATCGCCTCGGCGTAGGCCAGCTCGCTGAACGCGTGGCCAAAGCGGTTTGTCAGCGCCGCCTCCAGTGCCGCGCCGTCAAATCCTGCGGCGGCCTCGGCTTTGTATTTCGCAAGCGCTTTGCGTTGCACGAACTGGCGTTTGACGGTGTAGATGGGCGCGAGAACATGATGCCGTGCGGAAAGCGCCTTTACTTCGCCGGCTATGCCGAACAAGTCTGCGACAAAGTCATCAAGGTGCGGCCCTGCAGCGAGAATCAGGGCCGACTCGTCCTTTTTGGCGAGGGCATCGGGCTCCGCGCGCGCGGCCGACAGGCGGGCGACGAGTTCGGCATCCGCATCGCCAAGCCAGGATAGAAACGCGGCATCGATGCGCGACAGACCGTCGCGGCAATACAAATCGGAAAAGGCGAGGCCGTGGGCCAGCGAGAGTGTGGGCATGGATGGCATCCTGTCACTCCCGCTGCGGGGCAGCCGCGCAACAGGCGGGAGTCTAGAAAAATTGCGCTACCGGGTACTTCCCGGTTGTCCGGGACCGGGGCGGTGTTACTTTTCGAGGTATTGCAGCTTGTCCGTCACATCGGCCCATTTTTCAGCGTCCGGTAGCGCGGGCTTGGTGTCGGTAATCAGCGGCCAGATCTTGGCCAGATCAGCGTTCAGTGCGGTGAATTTTTCCTGACCGGCCGGCAGATCTTCTTCGGCAAAAATGGCGTTCACGGGGCATTCGGGAATGCAGACGGCGCAGTCGATGCACTCGTCAGGATCAATGACGAGGAAGTTCGGGCCTTCCTTGAAACAATCAACCGGGCAGACGTCTACGCAGTCGGTGTGCTTGCACTTGATGCAGCTTTCGGTAACAACGTGGGTCATGGCATCCTCTGGCTAAAACGGCGCAGTTAAGTGTTTGCTTAACTGCGTGCTAGGTCGTAATTTGCATGGATTATAGCCGAATAAACTGCCTCTTTCCAGCGCCTGCCATAGGCGTCGGTTTTAACCAAACGGTTAAAAGATTGAATTAGGCCGTATGTTTCGTGGGGTTATTCGACGGCGGCTTCCAGCCTTGCCCCAACCCCGGTTTGGCGTCCGCAGGGGGCCTCAGTCGATCTTGCTCTCGTCCTTGTACATCACATGGTGACGTTTTTCGCGCACCCATTCATCGATCTGTTCCACGGACATGTAGTTGTCCATGTTGAATCTGTCCCAATTCATGATTTGCGGCAGGGTCTTTTTCCAGCGCTTGTACGGCGGTTTGGCCGGCGGGCCGAACAGAAAGATGTCTATTACCGCCAGATCGTCCGGAATGCCAAGCAGCGGTTTAAGCGCGTTCTGGGCCGATTCCTGGCCGATGGCCGTGACCCACCAGACGTTGTAACCGAGTGCCGCCGCCGCAAGGTGGGCCGACATGGTTGATGCCGCGACCGACTGAAGCAGGATGCGCTCGGCATTCTCGTGGTATTGCTTGTCCAGATCCGAACCGTCCATGAGCACCGGAAAAGCGCGCGTCCAGCGAAAGTCCGAAGCGACGACGATGAATCCGGGTGCGTCTTCGAGGCCGCGATAGTTGGGCGTCGGAAACTTCATCTTCAGTTTGGCGCGCAGTCGTTGTTCTTCGACGAAATAATCGGCAATCGCCTTTTTGGTTTCTGGCTTGGTCACCACGATGTAATGCCAGGGCTGGGCGTTCGCGCCGGAAGGGCCGTGGCGGGCCGCATCCAGTATCAGCTCATAATGTTCGCGCGGCACAACGTAGGAGGAGTCGAATTGGCGTGTGGTCATGCGATTGCGTACCACGTCCATCAGAGCGTTGTAGCGGTCCATCTGGTTGGGGGGGCTCATGATGACCTTCTCCGGTTTATTCAGGCGAGTTCGCCGCGCCGCAGCTTGTAGCGCTGGATTTTTCCATTCTCGGTACGCGGCAGTGCTGCGACGAACTCTACAGCACGCGGATATTTATAGGGGGCGATGGTGTTTTTTACCAATGCCTGCAGGACAAGCGTTGTGGCTTCGTCAGGCTTGTGGCCGGGCCGTAGAACAACATAGGCTTTGACGATTTGTCCGCGCGCAGCATCCGGCACGCCGACGACGCCGCACTCGGCCACGGCAGGGTGGGTCAACAGTACGTCCTCGACCTCGGGCCCGGCAATGTTGTAGCCGGCGCTGATGATCATGTCGTCGGTGCGCGACTGGTACCAGTAGTAACCGTCTTCGTCCATGAGGTAGGCGTCACCGGTCAGGTTCCAGCCGTTTTGCACGTAGCTGAGCTGGCGCGCGTCGTCGAGGTAGCGGCATCCGGTGGGACCTTTAATGGCAAGACGGCCGATGGTTCCCGGCGGCAGGGGCTGGCCGTCCTCGCCAAGCACGCAGGCGCGGTAGCCGGGAACAACGCGGCCGGTGGCGCCGGGACGCACCTCGCCGGGTTTGCAGGCGATAAAGGCGTGCAGCAGTTCGGTCGAACCGAGGCACTCGGTCATTTCAATGCCGCTGGCCTCGCGCCAGGCGGCGCGCGTGTCCGCGGGCAGCATTTCGCCCGAAGAAACGGCAATGCGCAGGGAGCGCAGGTCGTGGTTTTTGGCGAGCGGCGCCATCTTGCGATAGAAGGTCGGCGCAGTAAAGCAGACGCTCGCCTTGAAACGCGCAATGCCCTGCAGCAGGCTCTCCGGCGTCCATTGCTCGATCAGCACGCTGGCGGCACCTGCGCGTAAGGGGAATAAAAACAGGCCGCCAAGGCCGAAGGTGAAGGCGAGCGGCGGGGTGCCGATGAACACATCGGTCGGGTGCGGCGCGATGATCTGGTGCGACAACACGTCGCAAATAGCCAGGACGTCGCGATGGAAATGCATGGTTCCCTTGGGTACGCCTGTGGTGCCGGAGGTGAAGGCGATCATCGCCACGTCGTCGGCGGCGCTATCGACGTTGGTAAAGGTCGCCGCCTTGCGCTCCATAAGCGGCTCGATCCGGTCAGGGTGTCCGGCGGGAGCGCTGAAGTACAGCACGCTGCGCAATCCGGGGCTGGCCGAGCGGGTGAGATCCATTTCCGCCGCCAGCGCGTGATCACAAATAGCTGCGGCGATGTTTGCCTTGCGCACAATGGTCGAAAGCTCGCGCTCGCGCAGTAGCGGCATGGTCGTCACAGCGATGCAGCCGGCCTTGATAACGCCCAGCCAGCTTGCCGCGAGGAAGGGCTTATTGCCGCTGCGCAGCAGCACCCGGCTGCCGCTGGGAAGCTTGAGGTCCTCGTTCAACACCCTGGCGATGCGATTGGCGCGTGCCTGCAAGGCGGCGTAGTTTAGCCGTTCCTCGGCACCGATCAATGCGGTTGCGGAGCCGTGTCCGCTCGCGACGTGCGTGTCGACAAACGCCGCGGCGCAATTGAGGCGGTCCTGATAGATTAATTCCGGCAACTCGAAAATCATTTCCGGCCACTGTTCGCGCGGCGGCAGATTGTCGCGCGCGAAGCTGTCGGCGTAACCGGTGTGCTGCAGTGGGGCGAACATCAACCCGGCGGCGGCGTCCAAGGCGGGGCGGTCAGGCGACGTTTGCCGTCATTACTCAGGCGGATATCCGGTTCATCTGTCTGCTGGCGGTCCCACAGCTGGCAGGTAACCTGCTTGTGCTTCTGGTCGAGGCCTTCGCAATAATTGGTGTACTC
>CAMDRY010000266.1 GCA_945906975.1 Bordetella parapertussis
GAGCGCCAGGTTCTCGCCCAGGATCCGGATCGGGGCGATCTTTCCCTTTGCCAGCTTGGCCGACTCGTAGATGGGTTGCCAGGTGCGGCGGATGTAGCGCCCGGCCAGTGTGCCGGGGCCGGTGTGCACGAAATCTGCCGGACCGACGACGGAACCGGAATGTGGATTGGAATCTGTGGGAACACTCATTTTTACCTCAAAAACAGATGGAAAGATTGGTCTGGCGCTCATGCAGCCCTAATTGGCCCTTAGGATACCAAGTCGAATTACATGCCTGAGGCCCCCGGGCCCGGGTCGAGGGAAAACGGCTTTGCGAAGAGCATTCCCTCACGGCCAATCCCTCCCAGCTTCCCCTTTATGTCCGCAATACTCACAATTGCCACGCTGCCTGCCATGAGTTACACCTCCTTTTCACGAGTACGCTCATATCGTACCGCGAGTTATTGAAACCCACGTGCCACGTCACTCCGGAATGAAATTCACGTCCTTGATCGCCTTGGCCCAGTACGCCTGCTCGTCGCGGATGAATTTGGAGGTCTCCGCGACGGTGTAGTGCCGCGTGATGGCCGCAGCAAACGCGAGTAGCTTTTTGCCGACGTCGGGAGTGTTGACGTAGTCGCTCACCGCGCGGTTCAAGCGACTCACGGCCTCCTGCGGCATTCCGGTGGGGCCCACCAGCGCAAACCAGCCGTCAACCCGGTAACCCGGGAACGTCTCGGCAACCGCAGGCACCTGCTCCCAGCCCGGAAAGCGCTTGTCCGAAGTCACTGCCAGTAGACGCAGCTTGCCCGCGCGAACCATGCCGCCGATCGGCGCGAGACTCGAGACGACCACCTCGACACGGCCTGCGACACCATCCTGGACTGCCTGAGCGCCGACTTTGTAGGGGACTTCAACCATGTCGATGCCGCCGCGGAATTTCAGCAGCCGGCCGATGATGATCTGGAACCCGCTCGATATATCCACGGCGTAGGAGAGCTTTCCCGGTTGCAACTTGGCCAGGTTGACCAGCTCCTGAATGCTGTTAGCCGGCAGTTCCGGGTTGACGGAGACCGACAGCGGCGTCGTGTCCACCAGCATGCCGATTGCCTCGAAGTCCTTGAAAGCGTTGTAAGTAAGGCTCTTGTAAATGTATGGATTGGAGGCGAGCGTCGACGCAGGCGCAACGTAGATGGCGTAGCCGTCAGGCGCTGCCCGCGCCGCAGCCTGAGCGCCGATCGCGCCCGCTGCCCCCACCACATTCTCCACGACCATCGACTGGCCGATGGACTTTGACGCAATGTCTGCAAAGATGCGTGCAGCGGTGTCCGTCGCCGAGCCCGGACCAATCGAGACAATGACCCTTATGGGCTTGGCCGGCCAGGCCTGCGCGGCCGCGTACCCGGGAACGAGCGCGGCCGTCGATACTGCGAACAACCACGACCAAACTTTTTGCGAAAGCTTCATCCTCCACCTCCTTTAGATTTAAAGCGAAGCTGCTTGTTTGTGTAGCTTCAGTACCTCGTCGATTGTTTCCGGTGTTGCACGTCGCAGCACGGTCTGCACAATCGCCTGCACATTGCTGTCACCGGGGCCGCCGACCCAACTACCGGGCGCCCTGCCCAGGCCGCAGAACATGGCGATACCGAAGTCCTTAACTACCTTGCTCGCCATGGCGATGCGCTTCTTTGCGCCGTCAAGTCCGTCGGCCAGGTTGAGCAGACCTAGGTAAAGCTTCGTGCCTGTGGGCAATGCGAGGTTCGCAAACGCAGCGTAGTCGTTGTCGGTGTGCTCGGGAATGACGGGGAGGTGGACGTATGCGAGAGGTCGATTTAACCGCTGCATGAGCGCGTTGGCTACTTCGACCAGAACCTGATTGTCCTGCCCTGCTCCCGTATCGTGGTGCCAGATCGAGCAGATGTGCAGGCCCAGCTCCACCTCGTTCGGTATGCGATTGGCGATCCAAGCGACCGACTCTGCCATCTGATCCATGGTCCAGTGGAACACCGTGTGCATCGGTTGATCCCAGGCCTCGGGCCTGCGCAGGTACTCCTCGTGCTCGGCCTCCATCGCTATATCGAGCTGCAGGGTGAGGTCTGCAGCCGGAATGACTTCGATGATCCTCTCGATCTCCTGCAGCAGCGCCTGTCGCGCCTTGGGCAGTATCTGTTCCGCCGGCACTTCGACGACAAACACCGACGTGCCCGGCCCGGGCATGGTCACCTGGAATCGCGTGCCCTTCGGGATGGTGCCCGCGTCGCGCAGCACCCTGAATTGCTCGTAGGATTTGATGGCGTTGTCTGCGTACCCGTAAGGACCGAGAACCAGATCATCGGCTGTCTTGCCCTGTTTGAGGCTGAAAACACTGGTCGGGAACCGGCCTCCTGAATCAAGCGGCACTTTGCGTTTCGACTCAAGAGCAAGGTTCTTCTCGTGCGACTGGAACACCGCGCGAATCCAGCCAACCTGTTCACCGTCAGGAATCCGCGGCACCAGCGTACCGAGATTGCGGGCAACGGATTCGAACACCGCGCTGGCAGGCCGCAGCGGTAAGCTACCGACCAGCAGGACTTCACGTGCATTACTTGCCATTACTCCTCCCAGTTGTTGCCGTCGGGGGCGGCAAGTCGTGAAAATTCAATCCGCCTTGATATTGCCCTTGCGAATGACCGGGCCCCAACGGGCTTTCTCTTTCACAAGATAGGCTGCCGTCTCCGCCGGATTCGACACAATCAATTCGACGTAGGCATCTGACAGACGCTTGGTGATGTCAGGCGCGCGCAGAACCTCGTTCCACTCCGCATGAATTCTCTGCACCAGGGCTGCGGGTGTCCTGGGCGGCGCAATCATGACAAACCAGCTCCCCGAATCGAAGCCCGGGACAGTGTCACCTGCCGGCGGTGCATCAATACCGGGCAGTCTGCGAGCGCTACCGACGGCGATCGCTCGCAGTTTTCCGCTGCGAAGATGCGGCGCCACGGTGCCTGAGGTATAGACCAGGTAATCGACTTCGCCGGCTAGCGCCCCGGTCATCACGGCACCGCCCTTGTACGGTATGTGCTGGATGTCGACGTTGACCAGCATCTTCAGCAGTTCCATGCTGAGGTGTCCACTGCCGCCATTTCCAGGTGAGCCGTAGTTCAGCTTGCCGGGACTGGCTCGGGCGAGATCGATCAATTGCTGCAAGGTGTGCACGTTGGGCAATTTTCCGGGATTCACGGCGAACACGTTGGGCTGGCTGGCCAGCAGCGTCACCGGCACCAGCGCGTCGGGGTCGAAGGGCAACTCTGAAAACATGAATGGCGTGGTGACGAATGCCGGAGGCGCGACCATCAGCGTATAGCCGTCCGGTGCGGCCTTGAAAACCTGCTCGGTGGCAAGGTGGCCCGATGCGCCCGGGCGGCTCTCGAGTATCAGTGCCTGGCCTGTTTTCGCCAGTATCTTCTCCGCGCCCAATCTGACGATCAGATCCTGCGCACCGCCTTGCGGGTAGCCGATGACGACGCGGTACGGCTTGGTGGGCCATTGCACCTGCGCCGCGGCGAAGGTCCACGACAGGGCCGTCAAGACAGCAACCAGTATTTTCGCGGACAACATGTTTGCACCCCCGGCGGGCAGGTTGAGCGCTGCTTGTGGCGATCAAAGACTTGCGAGCTATTTTAGTGTACAGGAATCCTGCCGGTGACGAAGATGCAGGCTAGTGATAGCCCTGCGCTCGCAGCCACGTCAGATTGTCTTCGGTGGCAATACCCCGATCCATCATCACCAGCGATCCTGCCGGGGCCTGCAAGTCTTTCAGCATCCTCGCCAGCGTGCGCGCCTCTACTGCGTTACCGGCGAACACCTGCGAGCGTTTCACGAAACCGCTGGCATCGAGCACCAGACCCAGGGTGAGCAGCAGCGCATCGGAGCGCTTCTCCTTGGAGCGACCGCGCACCGCTTTCAAACTACCCTTTTGCGCGCCCTCGAAGTAGGTGTTGGTCAGTTCGTACAAGGTGACCGTGCTCTCCAGAGCAAACAGACTTCGCACACGTTCGAACACAAACGCTTCGATCTTGCCCTGGTGGTGCAACAACAAGTCGAATGCCCGATACAGGCGCATCAGCGACATGGCCTCGAAATCAAAGTCCAGTATTTCTTCCAGCGCCGATTCGCGCTTCAGCCAACCCCAGGTGGCCAACTCCAAGCCCGGCGCAGCCATGCGCCCAATCACGTTACCAATGGCCGCGGCGCACTGCGCGCGAGTGAGCCCCAGGGTTTGCAGGTGCTCGATGAAACCGATTTCACGCATCACTGAAAGCGCGACATGTCCCCCCCCCACCGAGCGCAGTCGCAGCACCTCCAACGAGTCCACATCGACCTCGACAAAGCATCGCTCCTCGCCTACCGAGCCGCATTTGCACTGCGCTTGAATTGAATGACCTCGGCGCAACAGCAGTTGCGCCGCGTAGTTCTGCGCGAGGGTCTCCAGATCGGACTTGAGCGCCAACAGTCCTGCTTGGCCAGAGAGAATTTCTTCGATACGTGCGCACAACAAAGGCCAATCCTGTTGGGCTATCGCGAAGTGACTCCCCAGATTGAGCAGCGTGACTTGGCGTACTTTGTTCCCGAGACGTTCAGTACGCACCAGGCGGTGAGTGAAGTACGGTTCACCGCTGATTTTGCTCCGAGTGGACACGCGTCGTATGTACATGCTCGCAAAAGCATAGACCGCAACGACGGGCGCAGTCCCATCACGAAAAAATATTATGGCACTACAAAACGATTTGTCGAACCACGTCTAATGAAATCCGGCTCTTACCTTCGATTAAAAGGCGTTTTGCGGAAATCTTGTTAAAGATGGGCTAAGAGAATAGCGGTTCTCCACCACCTCTGCTATAAGCGGCATAGGAGAAGTGCTATTTGCGGACAAGGAGAATCTCATGCTGTTTCGCGTTTTGATAGTGCTCGCGGCCGGCCTCGCACTCGCCGGATCGGTGGGCGCGC
>CAMDRY010000267.1 GCA_945906975.1 Bordetella parapertussis
AGACATTGTGGCGGCCGTGTCGATCCGGCCGGGTGAGCATGTTGCGGAGATCGGCCCCGGCGAGGGCGCGCTGACTGACCTGCTGATAAAGCAGGCAGCGCCACTGCATGTCATTGAGATTGACCGGGATCTGGCGGCCGCCTTGCGTCAGCGATTTTCTCCCGAGCAGGTGGTCGTGCACGAGGGCGACGCGCTTGAATTTGACTACGCGTTGCTGCCTTCACCGCTTCGACTGGTCGGCAATCTGCCCTACAATATTTCCACGCCTTTGCTGTTTCATCTACTCAATTTCGCCGACCGTTTCACCGATATGACCTTCATGCTGCAAAAAGAGGTGGTGCAGCGCATGGTCGCAGCGCCCTCCGGCCCCGAATACGGGCGGCTCTCGGTGATGCTGCAGTATCGCTACGAAATGGAGATGTTGCTGGAAGTGCCGCCAGAAGCGTTCAGGCCGCCACCCAAGGTCGATTCTGCCGTGGTGCGCCTGCGGCCCCTTCCGGCGGAGAAGTTGCTGGCCTGCGATGGCGCGAGCCTGGCGCGGGTGGTGACCGCTGCATTCACGCAGCGGCGTAAAACGTTGCGCAATGCGCTTGGCAAACTCATGACTGAAGAAGGTTTGCGCCGCATCGGTATCAACCCTGGTCTGCGCCCGGAGAATCTTTCAGTTTTAGACTATGTCGCAATCAGCAACGCACTTATTCCGTAAGACCGATAGACGGCGGCAGCTGGAAAGTCACGCCAGATAAGGGTTTCCAGCCGGCATGCGGATTAATTTTCGGCCTGGATGAGTTCGATCTTGTAGCCGTCCGGGTCTTGGACGAAGGCAATGACCGTGCTGCCGCCCTTGACCGGCCCCGCCTCCCGCGTAACCGCGCCACCCTTGGCCTTGACTGTCTCGCAGGCCTTGTACGCATCGCGCACTTCGATTGCGATATGTCCGAACGCGCTTCCCTGATCATAGGATTTCACGCCATAGTTGTAGGTGAGCTCAAGCACCGCATTGGATTCCTCCGGTCCGAATCCAACGAAGGCCAGAGCGTATTTCTGCTCCGGACGATCGGTCCGGCGCAATAGCGTCATACCCATGACTTCGGTATAAAACCGGATCGAGCGTTCAATATCACCGACGCGCAACATGGTGTGCAATATTCTCATCGTCTTCTCCGCATACTTACCTGTTTTTTCCCGGCTGTGCTGCCTCGATCCGCTCTGATCATAGCGCGGGCAGTCGCCTGCCGAGCGTGTTGAGCTCCTTGCGCGCCGCCGCGTAGTCGGGGCACAGTTTTTCAACCAGTGCCCAAAAACGCTTGGAATGGTTCATTTGAATCAGGTGCGCGAGTTCGTGCGCCACCACGTAGTCAACAAGGTGCAGAGGCAAATGCGTCAGGCGCCAGCACAGCAACACCCGGCCGGTGGTCGAGCAACTTCCCCATTGGGATTTTGACTCGGAGAGTCGTATCGGCGGTACGCCGACACCGAGTAGGGGGGCCAGCCGGCTTGCGCGTTCACGGAAAAGCGCAAGCGCCTCCGACCGCATCCAAGCCAGCACGATCTCGCGCCAAGCATCCGCTGATGCGTCTGCGCCCAGGGCGACACGCAGCCTGCCCCCATCAAGGCAGGGCGTTAGCGCAGCCGGGTCGGGGGTCAGCGCCACGGCGCCGCCCAACCACGCGAGCCGCGCGCCGGCAACCCACTCAAATGGATCACGCGGCACCGCCGCGGACAGGCGCTTGCGCAACCATGTTTCCTTGAGGCGTATGAAATCTTCAATCTCACCCAGCGTGACCCAACGTGGCGCCGCCACAGTGATGCCATCGTGGTCGACGGTGAGTGCGATGGTCCGGCGCTTGCGCCGCACCAGACGGTAAGGCAAGGGACCGGATCGCAGTTGCACCAGCCGCGGCGTGTCTTCTGGCGCGCGCAACCGCGTGACAAACGTGGACACCGTGGTGACGAAAAGGGGTAGGTCGAATTGCGTCATTGTTGCGTGCTCAGCGTGCGCATGCGGTTTTCAATCCAGCTTTCCACCTCGGCGATAAGCTCATCGGCGTTGCGACCAGCCGAACTGATGGGCTTGCCTATTGACACGGTTACAAGGCCAGGTTGCTTGAGAAAGGCATTTTTTGCCCAACACTCCCCGGCGTTGTGCGCGACCGGGACGATGGCCGCGCCCGTTTTGCTCGCCAGCCAGGCACCGCCGGCATGATAGGTGCCCCTGGCACCGGGTTTAATGCGCGTTCCTTCGGGGAACATGACAATCCAAAAGCCCTGCCTGAGCCGTGCAGTTCCAAGTTCAGCCATGCGGCGCAAGGCTTCGCGCCCGCGCGACCGGTTGATCGCGATCGGACTCATCAATGCGAGGCCCCAGCCAAAAAACGGTATCCATAGCAGTTCGCGTTTGAGCACCAGCACCTGCGGTGGAAATATCGCCTGAAACGCCAGTGTCTCCCAGGCCGACTGATGCTTGGAAAGGATGATGGACGGGATCCGTGGCAGGTGTTCCAGTCCTTCAACTTTATAGCGAATTCCACAAAGCACTCGCGCCAGGGCTAAAACGATGCGCGACCAACCGGAGATGATGCGAAATCGAAGCAGGCGTGGCAGCGGGAAGGACGCGAGGGCGAGGATTGCGTAGGGTGGCGTAATGACGACGAGTGCGATTGCAAAGGCGAGTGAGCGCAAAAATATCATGCGCTCAGCACTTGGGCCACGGCGGCCAGGTCGGCAAAGGTCTGTGTTCCGTCCGGCAAGCCGCCGCCCGCCTGGGTTTTCTTGCCCTTGCCAGTCAAAACCAGCAGTGGTCTTGCGCCGACAGCCGCCGCCGCTTGCAGGTCGCGCAATGCATCGCCCACCGCCGGCACGTTCGTTAGCGGTGTATTGAAGCGCTCGGCAATGGCGTGGAACATGCCCGGATTGGGTTTGCGGCAGGGTGATTTCGAGGCATCGGTGTCGGGGCAGAAAAATACCGCCTCGATGCGGCCGCCGGCCTGGTTGACTGCCTTATGCATCTTGTTGTGAATGGCGTTAAGCGTGGCCATGTCGAATAAGCCGCGGCCTATGCCCGACTGGTTGGTGGCAACAACAATGCGGTAGCCGGCCTGGGTCAGCAGCCCGATCGCCTCCAGGCTGCCCGGGATCGGGCGCCACTCTTCCGGGCTTTTGATGTACTGGTCGCTGTCCTTGTTGATGACGCCGTCGCGATCGAGGATCAGGAGTCTCATGCCGCCAGCTTGGAAATATCAGCGACCAGATTGAGCAGGGCACTCAGTTCGGACAACAGGCGCAGCCTGTTCTCGCGAACCTTTTGATCCTCCGCATTGACCATGACATCGGTGAAGAAGCGGTCCACCTGGGGCCGCAGGGTCGCGAGCAGGGATAAGGAGGTCTTGTAGTCGTTCGTAGACGCCGCGAACGCCACTTTCCCGCGCAGTTCCGACAATGCCCTGTAGAGTTCTTTTTCCGCATCCTCGGAAAACAGTCCGGAGTCGACTGTGCCTTGGGAGAAACTGGCTTTGCCCAGGATGTTACGTGTGCGCTTGTTGGCGGCCGCAAGGCTTTCCGCTTCGGGTAAAGCCGCAAACGCACGCACCGCTTCCAGTCGCGCCGGAATCGCAGAAACAGGCTCCGGTTTCAGGCTGACGACAGCCTCCACCTCGTTGGTGGAATAACCCAGGTCGCGCAGGTAGCCGCGCAGACGCTCATGGATAAATCCCGCCAGTTCGGCATGCGCCGGTTTGGCGTTGCTGCCGCTTAGCGCGTCGAATGCGGCGGCGATGAGTGTCCCGAGTTTTACGTCCAGTTTTTTCTCTATCAGGATACGCAGCACACCCAGAGCATGCCGGCGCAATGCGAATGGATCTTTGTCGCCTGTCGGCAACTGGCCGATGCCGAACATGCCGGCCAGGGTTTCCAGTTTGTCTGCCAGCGCCAGCGCGATGCCGATGTCGTTCGACGGCAGTGTGTCCCCGGCGAAGCGCGGTCGGTAATGTTCCTCAACCGCCGCAGCCACGCCCGCGTCCTCGCCGTCGGCGAGCGCATAGTAGCGGCCCATCACACCTTGGAGTTCGGGGAACTCCCCGACCATGTTGGTCACCAGGTCGCCCTTGGCGAGCATTGCGGCGCGGTCGGCGAGCAACGCGTCCGCACCAGTCAGTGCGGCGATGGCGGCGGCAAGTTTGCGCACGCGGCCAATGCGCTCGAGCTGGCTGCCCAGTTTGTTGTGATAGACCACACCGCCCAGTTGCGCGATGCGATCGGCAAGCCGGGTCTTCTTGTCGGTTTCAAAAAAGAAGCGTGCATCGGTGAGGCGCGGCCGTACCACGCGCTGGTTGCCCTCGATGATGTGCTGCGGATCCTCGACCCGCATGTTGCTGACGATGAGGAAGCGGTGGGTCAGTTTTCCAGATGCGTCGAAAAGCGGGAAATATTTCTGGTTGGCACGCATTGTCAGTATCAGGCATTCCTGCGGCACGATCAGGAATTCTGTGTCGAACTCGCCCGCGTAGATGGCCGGCCTCTCGACGAGTGCCGTCACTTCATCCAGGAGCGTTGCGACATCATCTTCGTTGCCGAGCGTACCGCCCAAAGCCACGGCTTTTTCGCGCAGGTCGCGGTCTATGGCGGCCCTGCGATCGCCGAAAGAGGCCGTCACCTTGCCCTCTGCCGCAAGTGCTTCCTCGTAGGCGTTGGAGCGTGCGATCACAATATCCCGCTGGCCCTGAAAACGATGGCCGTGGGTGAGGTTCGAGGCCTTGAGACCGAGCGCCGAGATCGGCACGATGTCTGCGCCATGCAGGGCGATCAGGCCGTGCGCCGGACGTACGAATTGCACCGTGGTCGAGCCGTCGGCGAGCTGGTAACTCATCAGCTTGGGAATGGGCAGGCGTGCGATGGCTTTTTCCAGCGCCGGTTGCAGCGCCGATGCCAGCGGCATCCCGGCTTTGACCAGGTGCAG
>CAMDRY010000268.1 GCA_945906975.1 Bordetella parapertussis
TGTCGAGGCGGGTGTGCCGGCTTATGACATGTCCTACTGGTGGGGCGTGGCGGTGCCTGCGGGCACGCCCGCGGCTGTGGTCGCGCGCCTTAACCAGGAAATCATCCGCGCCGCCGATAAACCGCGGCTCAAGGACTCCTTTATCGCGCAGGGTGCGCGTGCCGTCGCCAGTACGCCGGCCGAACTCACCCGGCGCGTCGAAGAAGAGATCAAGACCTGGAAAACGGTCATAAGCAAAGCCGGCCTTAAAGTGGAGTAAGCAAGAACATGTCTAATGCACTCAATATGAAACCCGACTGGAAGGCGCCGGCGCTTGGCTGCGACAGCCATTTTCATGTTTTCGGCCCGGCCGACCGCTATCCGTACGGCAGCGACGTGCTGCGCTACAAGCCGCCGGTGGCGATGCTGCCCGACTATCTCGCCCACGCACAGGCCGAGGGCTTTGAGCGTTTTGTGTTCGTGCAACCGAGCGCTTACGCCCGCGATAACAGCTGCATGGTTGACGCCATGGTCGAAATGGGCGCCGCCGTGTGCCGCGGTATCGTCGACGTGCATGAAGAGGCGCCTGATGCCGAACTCGCGCGCCTGGACGCCATAGGCGTGCGTGGCGTGCGCGTCAACGTGTCGCCGGTGAAACCCTTCGAGCCGGGTTTTTCCAACACTATGCTGCCGCGCATCCGCCGCCTTGATGCGCGTTGCAAGGAACTGGGCTGGCACCTCGATTTTCTCGGGCCGGGCTGGCTGACCAGCGAACTGATGCCGGTGATGAAAAGCCTCAAGTGCGATTTTTCCGTGGCGCATATGGGCATGTACCTGGCCAAGGACGGCGTGGCGCAACAGGGCTTCCAGGATTTTCTCGCCATGCTGCGCAACGGCAACGGCCAATGCTGGGTCAAGCTCACCGGCGTGTACCGCATGTCGGTGATGCCCGCATTCGACGATGCCGCGCCCTTCGCGCGCGCACTCATCGAAACGGCACCCGACCGGCTCATCTGGGGCAGTGACTATCCGCACATTTCGTTTTCCGACAAGATTGGCGGCTCGCAATTGTTCAACCTGCTGGGCCAATGGGCGCCCGATGCGCTGACGCGGCGCAAGATACTCACTGACAATCCGGCGAAACTGTTCGGCTTTGGCAAATAAGGGTTTCCCCATGACACAAGCTATGGCCGTATTTTTCGCCCACACTGGAGATTGCGCATGAGCGCCGCACCCCGCATCACACCGGTCGAGCCGGGCACGCGCCCGGAACTGGCAGAGCTGGAAAAAAACATCATTGGCTCCCGTGGGCGTATTTCACTGCTTTACAAAGTGCTGCTCAACAGCCCCACCGTGTGTGATGGGTGGGAGCAGATGATGACGGCGATTCGCAACAAAACTTCGCTGGCGCCGCGCCTGCGTGAACTCATCATCCTGCGCATTGCCGTGCTCAACAAGGCCGCCTATGAATTTGAGGCGCACGTGCCGCACGCGGAAAAGGCCGGCGTCAGCGCCGAGCAAATCGCCGCGGTGCGCGAAACGCCGCTTGGCGCCGCCATTCCCGCCGGGGAGCGTCTGGCGCTCGAACTGACCGATGTCATGACGCGCGATGTCCAGGTGCCCGACGCCTTGTTTGAGCGGGTGCGCGCCCAGTACGACGACCGCAGCCGCGTCGAGCTTGCCGCGACCATCGCCTCTTACAACATGGTGTCGCGCTTTTTGGTCGCGCTGCATATCGAGTAGGCACCCGGGTACCTAGGCACCCGGTCGCGATGGACAAGGTCGCTGTCATCCTGCTCAAGTGCGTAGGCACGGCCGTGGATACCGCGGCCTTTGCGCGGGGGCTCGCGGCCTTGTCCGCGCGCATCACGCCCGCCCTGGTGTCGATGCAAACGAATCGCGCACTGGTTGGGGCCGAGGCTTACATCTATTGTGAGTTGGGCGAAGCGGCGGTGCTGACGGCGGCCGATATGAGGGCGATTGAACAAGCGTCGCTTGCAGTGCGTGAGTTGGCCGGACTGCGCATATCGGCCGCGCGCCTGGTGTGCCGCTTCGACCGGCCGGGCGCCTCGTTTGGCGCGGTGGCGCCCTTTCATTACAGTGTCGAATTTGATCCGGCCGAAGGGTGGGAGGCGGAAATCGCCTCTTGGTATGACACCGAGCACATGCCGGGCCTGGCTTTGGTCCGCGGTTGCGTGCGTGCGCGGCGTTTCCTGAATCTCGATGGCGGCCCGCGCGTGCTCGCCTGCTATGAGCTCGTCAGTCTGGCCGCGCGCGACTCAAAAGCCTGGCAACAGATGGTCGCAACGCCATGGAGTTCGCGCGTCAGGCCTAATTTTTTGCACCCAAAACGCACGCTGTTCGCCCGCATCCCTGCCGCATAACAGGCTGGAAAGCCGCACCAGTGGTGGGTTTCCAGCCTATGCCATGATCAACCGCGCATTTTTTCCGGCAGCCAGGTGGCCAGTTCTGGAAAGCCCATCAGCAGCAGCGTGAACAGGATCATGATGATGGCGTAGGGAATCGCGCCCTGGATCACATCCGACACGCTGCCCCGATCCGGTCGTATGCCCTGCACCACAAACAGGTTCATGCCCACCGGCGGCGTGATCAGCCCCAGCTCGCACATGATGACGATGAAGATGCCGAACCAGATCGGATCGACGCCGAGCGAAGTCACCACCGGGTAGGTGAGCGGAATGGTCGCCACCATCATCGACAGCGTGTCCATGAACATGCCCAGGATCAGGTAGAACACGATCAGCGCGATGAGCATTTGCGTTTTCGACAGGCCGAAGCTGGTCACCCATTTGGTCAGGGCCTCGCCGATGCCGGTGAGCGATAGCGCAAGATTGAGCACAAAGGCGGCAACAACGATCAGCAGGATCATGCCGCTGGTGCGTGCGCTGGACAAAAAGCATTGCTGCAGCAGCGCCCACTTGAGCTTGCCGCTCCAGGCGATGAAGACCAGCGCGACCACCACACCCAGCGCCGCCGATTCGGTGGCGGTGGCGATGCCGAAATAAAGGCTGCCCATCACCAGGCCGAAAATGGTCAGCGGCTGGCCGAGGTTGACCAGCAGGCGCATGCGCTCGGCCAGCGGCACCGGCGGGTGCTTGACGCCACCGCCGTTCATGACCGCTGAGATATAAATCCACAGCATGAACGAGCCGGCCAGTAGCAGCCCGGGGATGATGCCGGCGATAAAGAGCTTGCCCACCGAGTTTTGTGTCATCGAGCCATAGATGATCATGTTCACAGAGGGCGGGATAAGAATGCCCAGGGTGCCACCGGCGGCGAGCGAGCCCAGCGCCTCCTTCATCGGATAGCCGTGTTTTGCCAGCGAGGGCAGCGCCACCGTGCCTATGGTTGCGGCGGTGGCAACCGACGAACCCGAGGTTGCGGCGAACAGTGCACAGCAGCCGATATTGGTATGCAGCAGCCCGCCGGGCAGGCCGCCCAGCCAGGCGGCAAAGGCTGAATACATTTTGTCTGCCATGCCGCTACGGAGCAGGAACTCGCCAAGCAGCACGAACAGCGGAATGGCGGTGAGACCGTTCTCGCTCATGGTGCCCCAGGCCACCGATGCGGAAGAGCCGAGAAACGCATCGCCATAGGCGAGCATGCCGCCACCCAGGCCGACCAGCATCATGACGGTTGCGATCGGCAGGCCCAGCAGCATCAGGCCAACCATGATGAAAAATGCAGTGACGCCGATGGCGACCATGCTCATGCTTTGCTCCCGGCCGAGTCCTTGAGGCCGGCGGCATCGATCGCGCCGCGCGCCTTGATATCGTCGAGTTCTTCCTTCAGTTCGTCCTTGGCGCCTTTGGGCTGAAATTCATGATCAAGGTCGTCAATGCGCCCCGTCACTGTCAGCCACAGCGCGCGCAAGGCATAGCCCGCGGTGGCCAGCGCGAATACCGCCAGCGTCGCAACCCAGACGTATTGCGGATACTTGATCGGCGTCGCCCAGGGGGTCTGCGCCGTGCTGTTCATGGAAATGGAGTCCTGCAGGCTGACCCAGCCCATGGTGACCAGGCCGAATGCGGTCAGCGCCAGGAAAATCGTGCTCATCAGATTGAGAAAGGCACGCGGGATCCTGCCCAAACGCTCGTGCAGCAAATCGATGCGGATATGGGCGCGCGAAATCAGCGCCAGCGTAAACGCCAGTCCCGCGCCCACGGCGAGGCAGTAGCCGCCCAGTTCGTCCACGCCCTGCAAGGACTGGTTGAACACCTTGCGCATGGTTGTTTCCAGCGCCACGGCGAACGACAGGAATAAAAACACCAGGCCGAATAGTGCGGCCAGCACGGTCTCGAGGCGTTGCATCGCAGACTCCTTGTTGGTTTGAAGGGGGGGCATTGCAAAGCAAAACGCCCCGCCTTTGTTGCCAGAGGACGGGGCGTTTTGCGCGACTGCTTACTTCATTCCGACGAGCGGACCGACCACTTTTTTCCAATTATCCGAGCAGCCCGGATTGACCTTGTCGCAGGCCTCCGACCAGGCGGGCAGGGAGATTTCGCGCACCGCGCCTTGCACGAAGGCGAGATCCTTGGCCGTGGGCTTGACCAGCGTCATCTTGTATTTTTTGCCGGTGGTGCACGGGTCCTGGCCGAGGTTGCAGCGCATGCCGTCCGACCAGAGCTCTTCCGAATACTTCCAGATGTCGTCGGTCAGGCCTTCGATGGCGGTGCGCAGTTTTTGCTGCTGGTCCGTCGGCAGTTTTTTCCAGGAGTTCATATTGATGGCGTAGCCCTGGACGGCGACCTGCAGGCCGAGCGCATAGACGTGCGTCGCCGATTCAGGCCAGCCGGCCGAGTTGGCCGAGGAGGGGCCGGTCACGGCGCAGTCGATGGTGCCCAGCGACAAGGCTTGCGCCACTTCGCCGAAGGCCATGGTCACCGGCGTCGCGCCGACTTTTTCCATGAACTTGGCCATCACGCCGTCGAGGATGCGCAC
>CAMDRY010000269.1 GCA_945906975.1 Bordetella parapertussis
ACCAGGGGCAGGCGCTCAGTTCCGATGCGCCCGGTATTCGCGCCGCGCTGGACGCCGCGGCGCGCGAGGAGCTCGATCACCTTGCCTGGAGCGAGCAGCGCATCACCGAGCTGGGCGGGCGCACGAGCCTGCTCAATCCGCTCTGGTATGCCGGTGCGCTCGCCATGGGCTTGGTCGCCGGAAGGCTGGGCGATAAATGGAACCTCGGGTTTCTGGCTGAAACCGAAAAGCAGGTCGAGGCGCATTTGCAGGGACATCTGTCGCGCCTCGATGAGCGCGACGCGAAGACCCGTGCAGTGGTCAGCGCCATGCGCGATGACGAGGCCCAACACGCCGCCACGGCGCGCAGCCTTGGGGCGGCGGAACTGCCCGCCCCGGTCAAGCAGGCCATGCGCGTGGCCGCTGGTGTGATGACGCGGGTGTCTTACCGGATTTGAAGCGGCGCTGAAGGCGCGCTTCGGGAGCGCAGGGCCGCAGGGTCGTTCGGCAAGGCTAAGCGCTTGTGCAGCCGTTTGCCACCTTGCCAAATCATTCTTGCACGATCTCGTAATCGTGGGTGATTTCTGCCGTTTTCCCCAGCATGATCGACGCGGAGCAGTATTTATTGTGCGACAGCTTGATCGCGCTCTCCACCATGGCCGCTTTGATGTTGCGGCCGCGGATGATGAAGTGCATGTGTATGCGCGTGAACACCTTGGGGTCGGTTTGCGCGCGCTCCGAGCTGAGCCTGACTTCGCAGCCGGTGATGTCCTGGCCGCTTTTTTTCAGGATGACCACAACGTCATAGGCGGTGCAGCCGCCGGTTCCGGCCAGCACCGTTTCCATCGGCCGCGGGCCGAGGTTGTGGCCGCCGCCCTCCGGGGCGCCGTCCATCACAAAGGCATGGCCGCTGCCGGTCTCGGCGACAAAGCTCATGCCATCGCTGCCCACCCAGCGTACGCGGCTTTCCATGGCAAAATCCTGTTTTCGTGTTGATTGGGCGGGGATTTTACCCCGGACAGCGGACGCTGGCAGCAGTTCTGCCAACCACACAGCTTTGTTTGACGCGGGTTTGACTTTGGTTTGACATTGGTTTGACAGGGGGGGCTAATTTCAATAGAATTATGGGCTTTCCTTGATTCGTATTTTCTGGGTGGCTTATTCACTTGGGAAGGGTGCTTCAGTTAGCGGTCGGCCGGTTCCAGCTTGTTTTCCGGCGGTACAGACTACGGACAAAAAGCGCCCCGCGATGGGATCACCTTCAAAACAAGCAGGCACGGGTCACAAATGAAAACCTTTTCAGCCAAGTCGCACGAAGTGCGGCGCGAGTGGTTTCTGATAGACGCCAACGAAAAAATCTTGGGTCGCGTTGCGGTCGAGATCGCGCGCCGTCTGCGCGGCAAACACAAGCCCGAGTACACGCCGCACGTTGACACCGGTGATTACATCGTTGTTGTCAACGCCGGCCAGTTGCGTGTGACCGGTAACAAGGCCAAGGACAAGACCTATTACCGCCACACCGGTTACCCGGGCGGTATCTACGAAACAAATTTCGAAAAAATGCAGGCCCGTTTCCCCACCCGTGCGTTGGAAAAGGCTGTCAAGGGCATGCTGCCCAAAGGCCCCCTTGGCTACGCCATGTTGAAAAAACTCAAGGTGTATGCCGGCGGCGACCATCCGCACGTTGCGCAGCAGCCCAAGACTCTGGAGATTCAGCGATGATTGGCGATTATTTTTACGGTACCGGCCGGCGCAAGAGCGCCGTTGCACGCGTGTTCATGAAGCCGGGCAAGGGCGATTTCATCGTCAACGACAAGCCCATCGACCAGTACTTCGGTCGTGAAACCGGCCGCATGGTGGCGCGCCAGCCGCTGGTGCTGATCGGTCGCGCCGATTTTGACATCATGGTCAACGTTGACGGCGGCGGCGAGTCCGGCCAGGCCGGTGCGGTTCGCCACGGCATCACCCGCGCGCTGATCGAGTTTGATGCCGAGCTCAAGCCCGCGCTGAGCAAAGCGGGTTTCGTCACACGCGATGCACGCGAGGTTGAGCGCAAGAAAGTCGGCCTGCACAAGGCGCGTCGTCGCAAGCAGTTCTCCAAGCGCTGATCCATTCGAGCGACTGGAAAATGGACAAGCCGCCTGCAGGGCGGCTTTTTCATTTGCGGCATCGGCTTTGCCGGCGCACCTAAGATGAAGGCAAGCTGTTTATGTGCGGCAAGGACGCGTGTGGCGGCGAAGGTTTCACTATTTCATGATACGGTGACAACATGAGCATCAAAATCGGCATCGTCGGCGGCACCGGATATACGGGCGTGGAATTGCTGCGCATTTTGAGCCAGCATCCGCAGGCCCAGTTGCGTGCGATCACTTCGCGCAAGGAGGCCGGCACGCGCGTGGACGAAATGTTTCCCTCACTGCGCGGTCACGTCGATCTGGCGTTTTGCGAGGCGGCCGGCGCCGGTCTTGAACAATGCGATGTGGTTTTTTTCGCTACGCCCCATGGGGTGGCGATGAGCGATGCGCACCGCCTTGTCGCCGCAGGCGTACGCATCATCGACCTTGCTGCTGATTTCAGGCTGCAGGACCTGGTGGAATGGAAGAAGTGGTACAAGCTCGAGCACAGCGCGCCCGACCTGGTGAAGGAGTCTGTCTACGGGCTGCCCGAAATCAACCGCGCCGCGATCAAGCAGGCGCGCGTGATCGGCAACCCCGGGTGTTATGCAACAGCCGTGCAACTGGGCCTGCTGCCGCTGCTGGAGGCAGGTCTCATAGACGCCGGTCACATTGTGGCCGACGCCAAGTCGGGTGTGTCCGGGGCGGGGCGCAAGGCCGAGCTGAACATTAATTTTTCAGAGGCTTCGGATAATTTCTCCGCTTACGCCATCGCCGGCCACCGCCATGTGCCGGAAATAAAAGAAAGCCTTGCCAAGGCTGCCGGCTGCCCGATCGGGCTCACCTTTGTCCCGCACCTGACGCCGATGATCCGCGGCATTCTGGCAACCTTGTATGCGCGCATTACCAAGGAGGCTGACTTTCAGGCTTTGTTTGAAAAGCGCTATGCCGGCGAGCGTTTCGTCGATGTGCTGCCCGCGGGCAGTCAGCCCGACACCCGTTCGGTGCGCGCTTCCAACACCTGCCGTATCGCTGTGCATCGCCCCAATGGCGGCGATACGCTGGTTGTGGTTTCGGTGATCGACAATCTGGTCAAGGGGGCGGCCGGACAGGCGGTGCAAAACATGAACATCATGTTCGGGCTGGAAGAAACCCTCGGTCTCAAGCACGTGCCCGTGCTGCCTTGAGCCTCGACGCCAGGCCGATACCCTGACTTAGACGCCAATCGAGACCCTGGCCGACACCTCATGCTCAAGCTGATCAAGCGCATCCGCCAACGCTTCGGCATATCCGCGCCGCGCATGACGGTGCGCACCCACGTCGCCTGGTATTGGCGCTGGCTGCTGTTTTTTATCCTGCTTTCGATGTCGCTGACCCTCGCGGCGTGGATGTATGACGCCGGGCGGCGTTTTGCCGGATTCGATCGCGGCGAAATCGAACAGGAGGTGACGCGCCTTCGCAGCGAGGTGGCGCGGATGCAGGAAGATACGTCCAAGCTGCGGGCGCTCGCCGACGCCGGCGAAAGTCGTGTGCGCATCGAGCGCGAAACCCAGGCACAGATGGCGCGCCAGGTGCGCCAGCTCGAGGAGGAAAACGGCCGCCTGAAAGAGGATCTGGCATTTTTCGAAAACCTTATCCCGGTGGAAAAAGGCGAGGGCAAGGTGTCGATCAACCGGTTCAAGGTCGAGCCCGATGCCCTGGCGGGCGAATACCGCTTCCGCCTGCTGGTTTTACAGGGCGGCCGCCGCGACAAGGAGCAGCAAAGTGCGATTCAGTTCTTGGTCGAACTGCAGCTCGAAGGCAAAACTGTTATCATTCCCCTCCCCGGGGAAAAACCCGGCAGTGATCCGGCTTATCGCTTTAATTTCAAATACTTTCACCGGGCTGAAGGTACCTTCCGCGTGAATCCTGCCGCCAAGGTGAAGTCAGTTCAGGTGCGGGTATTTGACACGGTTTCAGGACAATTGCGCGCGACGCAGATATACAAGCTGCCCTGAGCTGTTCTTTAAGGGAAAACGACTATGTTCGGTAAAAAAAACAGCAAGCCACAAAATCGCATCGACAGCTTGATTGGCGCGGGTACCCGTATTGAGGGGAATCTCACGTTTATTGGCGGTTTGCGCGTCGATGGCGAGGTCAAGGGCAACGTCGTCGCTTCGGCCGACCAACCGAGCACGCTGGTGATCAGCGAACACGCCAAGATCGAGGGCGAGATCCATGTCTCGCACCTGGTGATCAATGGCAACGTGCTCGGCCCGGTCTATTCGACTGAGTTTCTGGAACTTCAGGCGCATTCCCGTGTCTTGGGAGATGTGCAATACAACACGCTGGAAATGCACCTGGGCGCCATTATCGAAGGGCGTCTTGTGCATCGCGCCGCAAGCGAAGGCAAGACCGTCGAGTTGAAGCTTGCGTCCAGCAACAGCTGACCCGATATAAGCAGGCTATCAAGTCTCATTAATATGATCTCAGGAGCAATATCATGAATGCAGTCGCCGAAATGCCCGCACCGCTGGTCTTTACCGATAACGCCGCCCAAAAGGTCAAGGATCTGATTGACGAGGAAGGCAACACCGAGCTCAAGCTGCGCGTGTTCGTCACTGGTGGCGGTTGCTCCGGCTTTCAGTACGGGTTCACCTTCGATGAAGAGCAAAACGAAGATGACACCGTGATGGAAAAAAACAGCGTCAAACTGTTGATCGACCCGATGAGCTACCAGTATCTGGTGGGTGCCGTGATTGACTACTCCGACGGCCTTGAGGGCGCGCAGTTTGTCATCAAGAACCCGAATGCAACCAGCACCTGCGGTTGCGGATCGTCCTTCTCCGCTTGAACTTCAG
>CAMDRY010000270.1 GCA_945906975.1 Bordetella parapertussis
TTGATCCTGAGCGCGACAAGCCCGAATTGCTGGCCCAGTATGTGCCGGCCTTTGACCCGGGTTTTCTTGGTCTGTACGGCGATCTTGAAACAACGCAAAAAACCGCCAAGGACTTCAAGGTATTTTTCCAGAAAGTGCCGGGCAAGACACCTGACAGCTACACCATGGACCATACTGCGGGCAGCTATGTGTTCGATCCGCTGGGCCGCTTGCGCTTGTTCGTGCGCCATGGTGGCGATACCGGGCCGCTGGTGGCCGACCTCAAGGCTTTGCTCTCAGGCAAATAGACCTGGCCGGGCCCGGGTGGGCCGCTAGTGGCGCCAGGCCCTTAGCGCAAATCAGGGTCGCGCAAGGGCGGCCGATCGGGTTGATTGTCGCGATGATTGTCGCGATGATTGTCCCGAGAACCTGTGCGCCCGTCGCGCCATTCTTTTTCCAACTGAGAACTCAGGTGAAGAAAAATAATAACGATAAGACCGAGGCTGAAACACAGCAGTGTGATCAACCAAATATTCCACGAAGACATGTCTTAGTCGCCTGTTTGAAGTGCACAGGGCCAGCCTATCTTATAAATAAATCATCGCGAATACCTTGGTACCGGTAAAGGGGCTAATTTACCGGTAATTGCGCTGGCGTTTCACTTTCAACACGCACCGCGCATTTGCCCGTTTACAGATCGGCGATGCCGACGAGGATGGCGTACTTGGTCAGTTCGGCGACATTGTGCAGCTCGAGTTTGCGCATGATGTTGCGGCGATGCACGTCGACGGTGCTCGAGGCGATGTGCAGCAATTTGCCGATTTGCGGTGAACTTTTCCCTTGTGCCAGAAGCTGCAATACGGCGGTCTCGCGACGGGCGAGGCGCCTTGGTTCAAGCGGCGTCGCCGCACCGCCGGGGCCAAGGCCGTTGGAGTCGGCCAGCAATGTCGCCGACTCGGGGCACAGGTAAGTCTTGCCCTTTGCGGCGCTGTTGATCGCATACACCAACTGGTCGCCGGCCGCCGACTTGACAACATAGGCCATGGCGCCCGCCCCCATCATCTCGATGATGAACTGTTTGTAGTTGGAGGCTGACAGCGCGACGACCTTTATGTGCGGATGCTTGGCCATCAGGGCGCGCGTCGCCTCAATGCCGTTCACCCCGGGCATGCTGACGTCCATGATGACCACATCGGGCCTGAGTAGCGCGACGGTCTCTACGATCTTGCTGCCATCGCCGAGTTCGCCCACCACCTCGATGCCTTCTTCCAGATCCAGCATCACGCGCAGCGCCTGGCGGAACATGGTGTGATCGTCGACCAGTAATGTGCGGATGCTCATCGCTTGCCTCCCTTTTTCATTTTCGCGCTTGCCGCCACTGCGGGGGGCGGCAGCATTGGCACGGTCAGGGTGACCGAGGTGCCCTCGCCCGGCTTGCTGCGCAATGCCACTTCGCCGCCAAGAAAGCCTATGCGTTCGCGCACACTGAGCAGCCCGTAACCGGACACGCCGCTGACCGGTTCGACGGCACCGGGTTCAAATCCGATGCCGGCATCGCTCACCGTGACGAAAAGGGTGTCGTTTGCGCCGCGAGACGTGGTGACTGTGGCCGAAGTAACATCGGCGTGCTTGGCGACATTGATGAGCAATTCGCGCACGGCACGGAACAGCGTGGTGCTGACGGCGTGCTCGAGCGGCTTGGCTGTGCCATCGTCCTTGGTGTGCACTTCAAGCTTGTACACATGACGCATTTCATCGGCAATCCAGTCGAGGGCTGCTACCAGCCCGAGTTTGTAGAGCAGCGGCGGGTTTAGCTTGAAGGCCATGGCGCGCAGCTTGCGGTTGGCCTGATCGATAGCCGTGAGGCAGCTTTGCATGGCTTGGTGCGCTGTGTCGGGCATGTCGAGCTTGGAGACGCCCTTGGCCTTGAGGCTGATGACAGCCATGAGTTGCCCCAGATCGTCGTGCAAGTCCTGCGCCAGCGCACGACGCTCGTTCTCCTCGGCCATTGCCAGCGCCGCGGAGAGGGCGTGCAACTTGTCGTTCTGCTCGCGCGAATCGGTCAGGTCGTGGCGTGCGGCGTCGGCCGCAGCCGCCGCCAGACTCAGGTCGGTGATGTCCGTGTAGTTCACAATGACGCCGCAGACCTGGTTGTTGTCGTTCTTGTAGGGAAGCAGCCGGCGTATGTAGCGGCGGCCATTTGCGGTCTGAAATTCGCTCTGCAAAACAGTTTTTTTTTGGAGCACGGCTTTGGCGGCTTCGATCAGGTTGCCGCCCTCCCGCGCGATGGTGAAGTCGCTGATCGGGCGACCGATGTCGCCGGCGATGAACTTGAGCTGTACCGACGTAGCCGGTGTGAACCACTTGATGCGGAAAGACGGGTCGAGGCAGATGGTCGCGATATCGCTGCTGTTGAGCAGGTTGGACAGGTCGCTGTTTGCGTCCTCCAGCTCATTCACCTTGATTACGAGTTGCTGGTTGACCGTGGTCAGCTCCTCGTTGAGCGATTGCAATTCTTCCTTGGAACTTTCCAGCTCTTCATTGAGCGAGCGCAACTCTTCGTTGACCGAGACCACCTCTTGGTTGGCAATCTTCAGAGCGGCATTGGCTGTCTCCGAGCTCTCAATGCTGCTTTGCAGGTCGTTGCGGGTCGTCCGCAGTTCTTCCTCGAGGTGGCGCACCAGCGTCCACTCGGTTTTGTTGCCAGGTTGCACCAGGGTCGGCTGCGTGTCGAGGCGGAACACCACCAGGAAGACCCGCCCGAATACGCCGTCTGCGACGGGTGTCACCGTGATCTGCACCGGTATGAAGTCGTTGCCGCGTTTTATGCGGCCTGCTGTGACGCTGGTGGGCAGGGCATCGCCCGCCGCCTCTTGCAGCGCGCTGCGCAAACGCGCGCGCAGGCCCTCGCGGACCAGGGTCAGCAGGTCATTCGTTGGCGCGCCGCGCGGATGTCGAAGAAAATCGTCGGTCGGTCCGCAGAAGTACAACACCTGGTGGTGCTCGTTGACCAGCATCGATGCGGGCGTGAAGCGGTCGAGGATCAGTTTCTGCGTGATGGTCGCCGCCCGACTGAAAGGCGGCGGGCTTGGCGACGCGGTGACTGCGGCGTGAGAGAGGGTGTTTCCGGCGTGTTCGGGCAAGCGCAGCGCATCGACCCGCGTCACGCCCACGCGCTGGTAAAGATGCCATTTTTTCGAGACCGGTTTTAACAGATCGTCGCGGCCTCCGTTTGATTCGGCGGTACCCAGAAAAAGATAGGCGTCTTTTAGCAGCGCGAAGTGAAAGATATTGAGTACGCGTTTCTGCACCGCGGGCTCAAGGTAGATCAAGACATTACGGCAGGAGATCAGGTCTGCACGGCCGAAAGGCGGATCGGAAAAAAGGTTTTGCACGCCGAAAATGACCGCCGTGCGCAATTGCTGCGATACGGTGAAGTGCTGGTGGTCGGTGTCCTCGATAAAATAGCGGCGTAGCAAGGCGGCCGGCATGCGTCTGGCGATGCCCGCCGGGTAGCGCCCTTGACGGCCGATTTCAAGGCCCTCATTGTTGGTGTCGGTTGCAAAGATATGCACCGGGCAGGCCTTGCGCGCACGGCGCAGTCGCTCGAGTACCAGGATGGCCATGCTGTAGGCTTCTTCGCCGGTGGAGCAGCCGGGCACCCAGATGCGTATCGGTTCGTCCTGCCGTTTGGCGGCCACCAAGGGGCCGATCACCTCGGCGTTAAGCGCTTTCCAAGCCTCCGGATCGCGGAAGAAATCAGTCACCCCGATCAGCAGGTCGTGAAACAGCGCGTCGATCTCGGCGCTGTCTTTTTTGAGCAGCGCGACGTAATCGGACTGGCCCAGTACGCCGCGCAGACTCATGCGCCGCTGGATGCGCCGCAGCAGCGTGGCACGTTTGTAGCTCTGAAAGTCATAACCGCGGCGGGTGTTGATGATGTCAAGCAGGTTTCTTGTGGCCTGTTCGTCGCCCTCATTGTCGGATGCATTGGCGATGATCGCGACATAAGGGTGGCTGGCGTAGGCGCAAAGTACCTTTGGCATTTTCGCCACCGGCAGCACATAGTTGACAAGGCCGGTGGCGATGGCGCTGCGTGGCATGCCCTCGACTTGTGCGGTCAAGGGCTCCTGTGCCAAAACGACGCCACCGTTCGCGGCGATGGTTTTCAGGCCCCGCGCGCCATCGGTGCCGGATCCTGAAAGCACGATGCCAATAGCCCGTGCAGCGCAGTCCTTGCCGAGCGAATTAAAAAAATAGTCGATCGGCAGATGGGGCTTTTCTGTCTGGTTGCGCGGCGTCAGTCGCAGGCGGCCGCCCGTTATCGCCACCTCCTTGTTGGACGGTGCGGTGTAGACGTGGTTTGCCAGAAGCAGCGTGCCGTTGCGCGCTTCGCTGACGGGCATGGTGGTGAATTTTGCGAACAGTTCCGCGGCGAGGCTGGTATGGATCGGATCGAGATGCTGGACGATGACGAAGGCAATGTCGCTATCGGCGGGCATGCTCTTTAGGAATGCGCGTATTGCCTCGAAGCCGCCGGCCGAGGCGCCGATGCCGGCGATGCAGGGTTTATGTGTGGAGCCTGGCTTTGTGGCGTGCTTCGCCGCCGCGGATGGGCGGGCCCTTTTTTGCGGGGCGGGGTTCTTGTCTTCGCGCCGACGCTTTGCAACGGCTTTTGTAGCCAAATCCAACTCCTCGGAGGCTAGGTAGGGATTCGAAAATGCATATTGCGTTCACCAATCCGCGAACTGCCTCGACTTTGGTCTGCGTTGAATCGTAGCGATGCATCTTTTTGTTGTTGATGCGACAACGTGAATTATTAATAATTGTAAACTATTATATATAATTATTAAGGTACTTTTCTAAAAGTCATTTCTGATTGTGTGATGAAAGGTTTTGCCGCCATTAAGAAATCCAGAAATCCGAAATTGG
>CAMDRY010000271.1 GCA_945906975.1 Bordetella parapertussis
AATCTGCTTGCTTGAGTAACCATCGCAAAGCAATTGCCCGATCATCTTCTCCTTGGACGAAAGCATCGCCACGCCGGGGGCCTGCCCGGAAACGCCGCGCGCCGCGGCACCCTCGCCGCTGTCGCGCTGCAAGGCGGCGAGTACCCGTGCGGCAATCAGGGCATCCTCCGAGTCGATCTCCAAAAAATCAAACGCCCCCGCCTGGATCGCATGCACGGCCAGGGGGATGGTTCCCTGGTCGGAAACAATAATCAGCGGCAACAACACACCGCGCTGACGTAGCGCCTGCAGCACCGCGATACCGCTCATTTCCGGCAGGTGCAGGCCGGTCATGACACAACCGGCAGAGGCGTGGAATTCAGCGACGAATTTCGCCGGGCTGCCACGGAACGGAACCGTTGCCACGCCAAACGGCTTGAGAAGCGCGGCGATACGCTCAAATGAACTTTCATTGCCGTGCAGGTACCAGACCGTTTTTGACCTTGGCGGATTTAAATCGGCTTCTGAGGATCGCCTGTGCGCAAAAGGCCCCCTCCTCCCAGCACCAATCGCCATTTGCAACTATCCTTTTTGAATATTGAATCGAAGAATAGAAAACCGTACGGAAACGTATGCAGAGTGATGTAACTTACATTAATAATGTTAATATTTGTAAAGAAAATATTAACTTTTACACCAGCATTTTTCACGCTGACACACCCGGGGCCAGCAAACCTATGGCCGCATGAGCGCAACCTTGCCGATCTTTCCAAACCCGCATGGGCAGCCGTCACCCGGCCGCGGCCGCGGCCGGCTCAATGAAAATCCCGGCTCTCGGTGTTAAGCCTGCCCAGCATCCGACTGTGATCAAACAGCCGGCGCGCGATGAGATGCACCACGCCCTGCTCGCGCTCGATCACACCCTCCACGCCCATCAGGCTTGAACCCAGCAGTTCGCTTCTCTGGCGCGCGCCGATGTCCTTCCATACCACCACGTTCACACAGCCGGTTTCGTCCTCTAGCGTGACAAAGACCACGCCCGATGCGGTGCCGGGGCGCTGGCGGCTGGTGACGATGCCGCAGGCGCGGATGCTGCGCCCCTGCGGCAGCGCGCCGATTTGCGCCGCCGTTAAAAACCGCAGCTCGCCCAAACGACGGCGCAACAGCGCCAGCGGATGGCGGCCGAGCGAAAAGCCCGTGCTTTTGTAATCGGCGACGATGTCCGCGCCCTCGGTGGGCGCGACCAGCACCGGCGCGGCTTCACTGACCGGTTCGCCGAAAAAAAGGTCGGTCTGGGTTTGCGTACGGGTTTGCGTACGGGTTTGCGTACGGATTTGCGTAGGGGGCCCCTCACGGATCTGGCCCATAGCGTCAGCGACATCATCGGTGTCCGCGCTGGCAACGGCTTCAGCGTTATCAACGCTACCGGTGCCGGTTTTGGCGCCGCCCCTCGCCGCCTTTATCCTCAGCCCGGCGACATCCCAATAGGCGCGGCGGCGGTGCTCGGACAGCGCGGCGAGCGCACCGGCCGCGGCCAGCGCCTTCATGTCGCGCACATCAAGTTGCGCCCGCTCGGCCACATCGGCCACGGTGGTAAAGCCACCCCCGCCCCGCGCATCGACGATGCGCGCACCGCCGGAGGCCGACAAGCCCTTGACCATCAGCAAACCCAGGCGCACCGCCACGCCCTCACCGGCCGCCTCGAGCGTGCACGCGTAAGCGCTCGCCTGCACGTCGATGGCGCGCGCCTCAACGCCATGGCGCTTCGCGTCCTGCAGCAATTGCGCCGGCTGGTAAAAGCCCATGGGCTGGCTGTTGAGCAGCGCCGCAAGAAAGGCCGCCGGCTCGTGGCACTTGAGCCAGGCCGACACATAGGCGAGCAAGGCGAAGCTGGCCGAATGCGATTCGGGAAAACCGTAATTGCCAAAGCCCAGTATCTGCTGATAAATGGCCTGGGCGAATTCGGGTTGGTAGCCGCGCTCGAGCATGCCGCCGATGAGCCGCGACTCAAGGTGCGCGAGGCCGCCCTTGCGCTTCCAGGCCGCCATGGAGCGGCGCAAATGATCGGCCTCACCCGGCGAAAAACCCGCCGCCACCACCGCCAACTGCATCACCTGTTCCTGAAAAATCGGCACGCCCAGCGTGCGCTCGAGCACGCCTTTCACCGCCGCGCTCGGATACACCACCGGTTCGAGGCCCTGCCTGCGGCGCAGGTAGGGATGGACCATGCCCCCTTGTATCGGCCCGGGCCGCACCAGCGCCACCTCGATGACAAGGTCATAGAATTTTTCCGGCTTGAGCCGCGGCAGCATGGACATTTGCGCCCGCGACTCAACCTGAAAAACACCGACCGAGTCGGCACGCTGCAACATGGCGTAGGTGGCCGGGTCCTCGGCCGGCACATCATCCATGCCAAAGGCCAGTCCGCGGCGCTGCGAAACCAGGTCAAAGCTGCGCCGCATGGCGGTGAGCATGCCCAGCGCCAGCACGTCAACCTTGAGCAGGCCGAGCGCATCAAGATCATCCTTGTCCCACTCGATGACCGACCGGTCCGCCATGGCGGCGTTCTCCACCGGCACCAGCTCGGACAGCGGGCCGCGTGAAATGACAAAGCCGCCGACATGCTGCGACAGGTGGCGCGGAAAACCCATCAGCGCGTCGGCGATCAGCGACAGCCTTCGCATCAAAGGCGACTCCGGATCGAAACCCGCTTCGCGAAAGCGCGCACCAAGATCCTTGCGGTCGTCCCACCAGGCGATGCTGCGCGACAGTCGCTCGACCTGGTCGGCCTCCAGGCCAAGCGCCTTGCCGGCGTCGCGCAGCGCGCTTTTCGGGCGGTAACAGATCACCGTCGCCGCCAGCGCGGCGCGCTCGCGGCTGTATTTGTTATAGATGTACTGGATCACCTCTTCGCGCCGCTCATGCTCGAAATCAACATCGATGTCCGGCGGCTCGTTGCGCTCCCTGGAGATGAAGCGCTCGAACAGCATGGACATGCGCGCCGGATCGACCGAGGTGATGCCCAGCGCGTAGCAGACCGCCGAGTTGGCGGCCGAACCGCGGCCCTGGCACAGGATGCCCGCGCCCCTGGCGAAGCTGACGATGTCCTCGACGGTGAGGAAAAACGGCTCGTAGCCGAGCTCGGCGATCAGCGCCAGCTCGTGTTCGATCAGCGCGCCAACCTTGTCCGGCACGCCTTGCGGAAAGCGCTTGTCAAGGCCGCGCAGCGTGAGCTTGCGCAAGTGGCCGGCCGGCGTCTCGCCTGCGGGCACCAGCTCCTGCGGATATTCATACTTCAGCGTGTCGAGGGAAAAACCGCATTGCGCGGCGATGTCTAGCGTGGCGGCCAGCAGCTCGGGCGGATAGGCCTGCGCCAGGTGCATGCGCTGGCGCAGGTGACGCTCGGCATTGGGCTGCAACTGCC
Source organism: Bordetella parapertussis (assembly GCA_945906975.1). The sequence goes on from CAMDRY010000271.1 coordinate 3,404, forward strand.
GCCCGCAACGCGCCACCGGCGTGCGCAAGCGGATGGCGGTGAGCACATCCTGCAGCGGCTGGCGCGAGCGCTGGTGCATCAGCACGCCGCCGGCGGCCACCAGCGGCAGGCCGCTTTCATCCGCCAGCACGCGCAACGCCGCCAGGCGCGCGCGGTCATCGGCGCCCTTATGCAGTTCGACGGCGATCCAGCCGCGGCCCTTGAAACACTGCGCGAACCAGCCAAGCGCAGCCGTATCCGTGTTGTCATCGGGCACGAGCAGCGCAAGACAGCCGGGAACACCACCCGCGATGTCAGCGCGCAGCAGGCGATAGCCGCCTTTTTTTTCGCGGCGTCGCCCGAGCGTGATCAGCGAAGACAGCCTGCCATAGCCGGCGCGGTCGGTGGCGAGCAGCACCAGGCGCGGCCCGTCGGCCAGCCTGATTTCGCTGCCAACGATGAGATGCAGGCCGGTCTCCTTGGCGGCGACATGCGCGCGCACGATGCCGGCAAGAGAGCACTCGTCGGTGATGGCCAGCGCCGCATAGCCGAGCGCGGCGGCGCGCTCGATCAGTTCGGCGGCGTGCGAGGCCCCGCGCAGGAAGGTGAAATTCGACAGGCAGTGCAACTCCGCATAGGCGGGCAGGGCGGAATACATGGGCGGGTTTGGCTACTCAGTCAGCAAAGCGACCTGCAGTCACCTTTTAAAATTCGTGATCGTTGCTGTCATTGCTTGTCATTAGTTGTCATTAGTTGTCATTAGTTGTCATTAGTTGTCATTGTGAGCGCAGCGAAGCAATCTCATCGCGCTTGTGACTGCCGTCGCAATGCCGCGAGATTGCCGCGTCGGCTTCGCCTCCTCGCAATGACAGCAGTAAATGGTTCTCACGCAAACAGCCCGTGCAAATACCAGCGTCCGGCCGGCTGGCGTTCACGGTAAATCCACACATAAGACAACGCCTGGGTGCGCGCAACAAAATAATCGCGCTTGATACCCGCATCCTCCCACCAGCCTGACTCAATGCGCTCGGGGCCGGCGATGAGCGCGAGCGGCCCCTCGTGCTGGGGTGCGGCACCCAGCTCGGGCAGCGGCCGCGGTTCGGGCAGCAGCCACAGCGGGCGGTCGCCCAGCTTGGGAATGTGCACCAGCGGCTTGGTCCCGTAGTCAAGATCGCTGCGGACACCAACACTAACGTCAACGCCAACACCAACGCCAACGCCAACACCAACGCCAACGCCAACGCCAACACCAACGCCAACACCAACGCCAACACCAACACCAACACCAACGCCAACTCCTACCCCTGTTCCGTTGATTAGATACAACGGACCACAAAATGCAGCCGCGCATGCGGCAATACAGCCTGTGTATAAATTGCTAAATCAAGTCAGTGCTGAGTTGGCGGTAAGAGCTCAGAGCGCGGGGAAAGGAAATGTTCTTTTAGTGAGCGAGGAACCAGATAATCCTCTAGCTATCAGCACAAGAGCCGTTGTCATCAAAACCACTGAAATGATGAGAGCGA
>CAMDRY010000272.1 GCA_945906975.1 Bordetella parapertussis
TCAAACTGCGAGACGATCAGCTCGTCTTTCTGCGCAACGCTCAGTCTGGACAGGTCAGGCAATTCATGCATGCCATGAAGTATCTGCCTTTACCAAATTGTTTACAACCGCAATACTGACCTGAATAGTTACCATTGTGCAACAAATAACCACGCGAGTATTGTGTCAGCATCGGGTGCGAGTCAAACTGATGTGGAGATCTAACCTAAACCCGCAGTTGAAACCGTGAAATCTGAATAAGCGATTATATTCAGAGCAGCTGGGAAGCCTTGCTCGGGTTGACCATGGGGGAACTGCTGTGCATTGGAGAAAATGCCGAAGAAGCGCGCCAGTACTTGCTTCTGGCCATTCTTGCGGAGCCCCGAGAGCACCATGCGGCGCACCACGGTGGGTAAAGTGGTGTCAGACCCGCTGGCGGTGTTCGAGCAGCGCAGCAAGAAGGCAGGCAAGCCGGGCGAGTACAACGACAGCCTGCAGATTGTCACGAAGGCCGTGACGCAGGGGCACTACGTGGTGGTCGCGGTAGACCCATCCGCGGTCTTCGCCGGGGAGAAGGTCGGGTTCATCCTGACGTTACACCCGCGCCCGGTAGGGATCACGAACGAGCGCATCGCGCTGGGCACGCAGCTAAAGCCGAGTGGGTACCGGGCCTCGCCAAAGAAAACTGCCCCAGTAGTGCCTGCGACAATCGCGGGGGCCGGAGCAGCAGGAGGGTTTGTAACAGAAGACGGGGGTGACGTCAAGCTGTCGCCGAAGTCCCTGTCGCCGAAGTCCCCCGAGTTCAAGAAGTGGTTCGGTGACTCGAAGGTCGTTGACGAGAAGGGTGAGCCGCGCGTCATGTACACGGGCACCTCCAGCGATGTAGACTTTTCCGTGTTCAAGATGCCGAGGAACGGTACGTGGTTCACGTACTGGCCGGAGGAGGCTTCTGAGTACGCCAAGGAGAACGACTCCCAAGGTATGAAATACGACGGCAGGGCGTACTCGCAGGTCAACGCATCCTCGCGCGTCATCCCCGTGTATCTCCAGATATTGAAGCCCTACACCCTCAAGCAAGCCGACCTCCTTGAGGTCAACGTCTCGAACTACAAGGTCGCTCAGGGGCGTCTCTTTGACAGGCTGCGGGCGGAAGGATACGACGGCGTGCAGTGGACCCCGTCACAGTGGGTTGCAATAGGATCGAAAGACCAAATCAAATCCGTCTTCAACGACAAGCCCACCGAATCAAGCAACATCAGCAAGTCCCCAAAGATGACCGGCGCCACTGACCGCCCCTACACCGCCGCGGAGAGGAAGGCCTACTCCCGATCATCGTCAATCGCCCGAGAATGGACATAATGCCCATTGTTCGACATTCAAAACCCGAAACCTGAGCGATGCGAGAAATTCATGCGCCGCTATACGCCACGACCCGGATTGGTTTCCCTATTTTTTTCTGGAGCACTTTCATGACCAAGTCAGTTTACAAGACGTTGCCAGCCCTTCTTGTCATTGCGGGTTCGCTTGTTGCACCCGTTCCGGCATGGAGCCAGGCATGGCCGCAAAAACCGGTGCGCGTGTTCATCGGTTTCCCTCCCGGTGGTACGCCGGATATTGTCATGCGCCTCATTTCGCCCAAGCTCAGCGAGGGTTTGGGCCAGCCAATCATTGTCGAGAACCGCACCGGCGCCGGTGGTGTGATCGCCATGGAACTGGTTGCCAAGGCGCCGGCAGACGGTTACACACTTGCATTGGGCACACTCGGAACCATGCTGTTGTCCAAGGCGCTGTTTCCGAATGCGGCATTCGATCCGCTGTCGTCTTTCGAGCCGATCAGCATATTCTCCAAGACATCCTTTATTGTCGTCTCGCATCCGAATCTGCCGCCGAGAACGCTCAAGGAATTTATTGCGTTTGCCAAGACGCAGCCTGGGAAGCTCAACTATGGATCCGGGACCCCGGGCGGGCCGCTTCATGTTTTCAGTGAAATGTTCAAAAGCCAGGCCGGCCTGGATATCGTGGGGATTGCATTCAGGGGTTCCACGGATTCGTCCGCCAGTTTCCTGGCGGGAAACGTGCAGGTATTGGTCGACGCCTATCCGACCATCGGCCCACTGGTAGTGGCGCACAAGGCGATACCACTTCTGGTTACGAGTGCAGAGCGCCGAAAGGACATGCCCAATGTGCCCACTGCGCGTGAGGCAGGCATGCCCGATTACGAGGTTGCCTCGTGGATCGGAATTGTTGCTCCGGCGGGTACGCCCGCGCCGGTAGTTCGTCGAATCAATGCAGAGGTCGCCAGGACCATGGTAGACGTGGAAGTCATCGCCGCTGTCGTGAAGATCGGACTGGAGCCGACCAGCAATACCCCGGAGCAGTTCCGGGCGCAGATCAAATCCGACTGGCCCAAATTCAGTGCCCTCGTCAAGGCGTCCGGCGCGGACTCCAAATAACGGTGCAGCAGGATTTCCGATGGCGAGGCGCCACTCACATCGAAAATATGGCCGCGTCAGAAATTACCTGGCATTTGACGGCATATTTCAAGAATAAAACAGGAAAATCAGCATGAATCAGCCGATTGCATTCCCTCCGACTCTACGCCGCTCGCTGATGTTGGCGCTTGCGGCAGTTGCGCTCACTGTCGCCCCGCCTTCATCGGCACAGGTGCCCGCCGACTACCCCAACCGGCCGTTGCGCATGATCGTGCCATTCGCGCCCAGTGGCGGCACCGATCTGACTGCCCGCCTGGTTGCCGATGGCCTGCGTGTCGAACTGGGGCAATCGGTGGTGATGGAGAACCGGCCGGGTGCCACCGGCACCATAGGCACCGCCCTTGCAATGCAGGCGCCGCCCGACGGTTACACGTTGTTGTTTACCACCTCAACCAATCAGGTGATCGCCCCACTGCTGATGGCAAAACCGCCCTATGACGGCGCCCGCGATTTCACGGCGATCACCTTGCTGATTCGCTACGTGGGTGTTCTGCTGGCCAGCAACTCGGTGCCGGGCACCTCCATGGCGGATCTCATTGCCTACGCCAAGCAACGGCCGGGCAAGCTGAACTACGCCTCCTCCGGCGTCGGCAGCGCCAACCACCTGCTTGGCGAATACCTGAAGAATCGCACCGGCATGGATCTGGTGCATGTTCCTTACAAGGGCTCGGCGGCGGGTGTGCAGGCATTGGCGGTTGATGAAGTGCAGGTGTTCTTTGACACCATACCCAGCTCGCAGGGCTGGATAAAACAAGGCAAGGTGAAGCTGCTTGCCATCGCCAGCCATCCCCGCACCAACCTGCTGCCGGGGGTCCCGACTTTGGTTGAACTGGGAATTTTTGAATCCTCGTCCAACTACTGGATGGGGCTGATGGGGCCCCTGAACATGCCGCTGCCACTGGTCAATCGAATAAATGCCGCTGCGGCAAAAATGATGGCTTCCGCGGAGATGAACGCATTTGCCGCCAAGGGCGGCGGCGAAACGGCGGTAGGCACCCCGGCAGAGTTCACTGCGCTGATCATGTCCGAACAAAAACGCGCGGCGGAGGTGATTCGCAGGAACAATATCCGCGCCGAGTAGACGTTGCGGGGCGGATCCGACCGGGCAATCCTTGCTCAGGCTGCAATTGCTATTCCAGGTTGACGCTCATCGCGCCCGCCTGACCGCCGCCGCCGCGGTTTGTACACTTGCCCGCAACAGCCGGCAAGGCACACGCAACGCACTTGCGACACGTGAAAGTTGAACGTCGGCGGTGAGTAAAGTGGAATTGGCCTCGGCCGCAATGGAAAGGTGTAACGCGTCGAGGGTGCGCAGTGGCGGTTTGAAAGCCTCTACCCAGCGCCGCGCTTGTTCATAGTGAGCGGCGCCAATATCAAGCCGCAGGTACATGCCATTGTCCAGGTGGTCGCGCAAACGTTCCTGTGCGGAGCGAGCCGCACTGGCAGCAAGCTCGCGAGCGCGGACTTTGCGTCCAAGCACCGAAGCAAATTCGATTTCGACCAGCGCAGAGATGGCGGGAGTGCCGCCACGTCGCAGGAGACGCTCCGCGCGCGCGCTCAGTGGCTCCGGAAGGTAATAGGCGATCAGTACCGAGGTATCGATGTAGCGATTCAAGCGCGCTCGTCCCTTCGCGCAGCGACGACTTCTTCACTCATCGGGCGGCCTCGAACCTGCAGGCTGGCGCGAAATGCCGCCAGGCTTGGCAGCCGTGAAACATTTGATACAAGTGGCGCAAGCGCCACCGCCGCGTGGCCGCGCCGGCGCACGATCACCCGCTCACCGTGCTCAACGCGATCGAGGATTTCGCTGAGGCGATTGCGCAATTCCTTGGTTCCAACTTCCATAGGTGGCGCTCCAGTAGGTAACGCCTCAAGTGTACACCAGGGAAATTAGTGGCGACTATTGATTCCAACGCGACTGGACGCCGACGAACCAGCGCCCGTCCTTGTCGGAATGTGAACTCGTCTGGTCGGTTGTGCACGATAGGCACCGGTATGTATTTCGCGGTGTAGTTCATGTAATCGGCCATGGAGTTGGCTCTCATAGTCTCGCCACGTCACGCCATCCACACCTGCCGCCGCCTCCTTGCGAAGCGCATAAAAGCTCTCCACCAGTAGTAGCGGCGTGACGTGATGCAGTAGCGCCGTGAGGCGTAACTTTCGATTCCGTCGTGCCGTCTCTCGTACACCTTCAAGTCCCGACGACGCGCGTTTATCTCGGCTCAAAGTCCGTGACGCGGGGGATTCGTTGGCGTTCCCTTTAGCTACACCCCTTCCCTCCATTGCCTCCGCAGGGTTGGCCCCTTTGTTCGGCAACTTCTTCGGTACTACGGGCGTATCCGACTTCTCATCGGCGTCGATGACTGGATTACGGTCATTGACCTTCCCAGTCCCACCC
>CAMDRY010000273.1 GCA_945906975.1 Bordetella parapertussis
GCGTTGGCGCAATCCTGGCCCACCAGACCCATTCGCTTCATCGTTCCCACGCCCGCGGGCACCAGCCCGGACAACATCGGCCGGATACTCACCGACAAACTTTCGCGTGCCCTCGGACAACCTGTGGTCCCGGAAAACATCACTGGCGCCGGCGGCCTGATTGCGTCGCGCAATGCGGCGCGCGCCGCACCTGACGGCCAAACTCTTTACTTCTCGGGGACCGGTGCGCTGATCACCGATCGCTACACGCAGAAGAATCCGGGCTACGACGCCGATCGTGACTTTGTTCTGATCGCCATGATTTACGACGAAGGCTCGCTGGGCCTGGCGGTGCATCCCGACGTCCCGGTGAAAAACCTGCCGGAGCTAATAGCGCTGGCAAAGCAACAACCGGGGAAACTGAGCTACGGAACCACCTCGGTATCGCTGCTGATCCTCTTCGGCCAGTGGATCACTAAACTGGCAGACATAGACATGCTGGCGGTACCCTACAAAGCCGCCTCGCAGCAAATGCAGGACGTCCTCTCCGGACGCATCCAGATCATCATCGCCTCGCCACCGCAGGTCCTGCCCTTCGTCAAAACCGGCAAGCTGCGCCCCATTGCCGTGGATGGATCAAGGCCGCATCCTTCTCTGCCCGGCGTGGCCAATATCTACGAAACCTTTCCGGGATTTCGCATGAGCGGCATGGGCATCCTCGCGGCGCCCGCCGGTCTCCCACAAGAGATTGTGCAAAGGCTGAACGCCGTCATGGACAAGATCGTGCGCGATCCGGAATACGTGCAGGCATTGCTTGGTATGGGATTTCTGATCAATGGTGCGGGAACACCGGCAACGATTGCGACATTTCTGAAAGACCGGCGTGAATCCTGGGACAAGGTCATGAAAGGACTGAATGTCCAACCAGAATAGGTCTTATTGGAAAAGTCCGTCCAGACCGTCATCGACAAGTTTTTAACAAAAATCGTTGTTTGCACACGGATTGTTGACGCCGACCGCAAATTGACCAGTTTAGAGGGGGAGTGCCGATCAGCGGCTGACCAGCGCATTCATCGGGCGCACCCTGGTCAAACTTGCCGTTGAGTATTTAGGGCAGTACCACCTTGGTGATTAGAAAGTGCTTTTGCTTGGCTAACCGCCGACGATCAAATACTCTACCCCCGTGAAGTTGAGTAATTCGGCAAATTCTTTGAAGTCTTTGTTCAATACTCGGGCGAGAAGCCAGAAACTGTTGACGGGCAACTCGACCAGCGCAAGGTCGCTTTGCTTATCGGTCGACGCCCGTCAACCACTCACCTATAGTCGTAACCTGAAGGTACTCGTTACCTGCAGGCCGCGATCAAGGAGCAAAACTGCATGAGGAAATTACGGACGACACGATTCAACTCCGCGAGCCGCGCTTTGTGCCGGATCTCACTGCTCTGCATGATGGCAGTAGTTTCGGGCGCCAGCTTCGCCCAGCAGGGGTTCCCGGACAAGCCGATCCGCTTTATCGTTCCCTTCCCTCCAGGGGGTGGAAGCGGCATCGTCGCCCAGATGCTGGGGCCCAAGCTCACCGAGATCTGGGGCCAGCCCGTGGTGGTGGAGAATCGTCCCGGCGGAAACACCGTCATCGGGCACGAAGCCCTGCTGCGGTTGCCGGCCGACGGGCACGCGTTCGTGATTTCCACGCCTTCATTCATGCTCTCGGCGATGTTTTCGAAGATCAGTTACGACCCCTACAAGGATTTTGCTCCGCTCACCACGCTGTACAACAGCGAGCAGGTTTTGACCATCGCGCCGTCGCTCCCGGCCCGCAACCTGAAGGAATTGATCGCGCTGGCGAAGTCCAGGCCCGGTGAGCTCAACTACGCGACTGTGGGCAGCGGCGGCTCCACACACCTGGCCTCTGAACTTCTCAACATGATGGCCGGCATCAACACCAAGCAGGTGAACTACAAGGGGGCCGGGCCGGCGCTGGTCGACCAGATAGGCGGCCACGTGCAGATGTCGTTCACCGCCCCGGCGGCAGCGCTTGTCCACATCAAATCCGGCAAGATACGCGCCATCGCGATCACCGGCGACAAGCGCACGCCCGCAATGGCCGAGGTGCCCACGTTCGCCGAGGCAGGCCTGCCGGGCTTTGAAGGCACCATCTGGTTCGGGGTGCAGGCGCACGGCGCGACGCCGAAAGCGATCGTCAACCGCCTCTCGGCCGACATTTCCCGCGTTATCATGCGACCCGACATCAGCGAAGCGCTGGTGCAGCAGGCGACCCAGCCCTATGTGATGACGCCAGAGGCCTTCGGCGCACGCATCCGGTCGGAAGCCGAGATGTATGCCCGCATTATCAAGACCGCGAACGTCAAGTTCGAATAGCGGTTGCCCCTGTATTGAGTCAGGACCATAGTAGGAATTCCTTAAAGTAAGGAAACAAGGGATTGCCATGCTTGCCAAGCTCACCTCCAAGAATCAGATCACCCTGCCCAAGGCGCTGGTCAGCAAGTTCCAGGGCGCGGAGTACTTCGCGGTGCGCGAAGTGGACGGCGAAATAATTCTCAAGCAAACATACTCAGCCTCAACGTGCAGCGCGATCACTCAGTGATCGTGAGATCGGCGACACGCAATAAATACGGAGGTCTTACAGCCATGCGGCAATGTATTGTGAGTCTGATGGCGGCGTTCGCCTTCTCCGCCAACGCGCAAACCTGGCCTGCCAAACCGGTGAGGGTCATCGTGCCCAACGCGCCGGGCGCGGTGCCGGATCTCGTGACGCGCCTCGCCGCCGAGCGGCTCGCGCGATTGCTCGGCACGTCGGTCGTGGTCGAGAACAACACCGCGGGCGCGGGCGTGGTCGCGGCGCAGTCGGTGGCGCGCGCAGTGCCCGACGGCTATACGTGGCTGGTGGGCACCATCACCTCGCTCGCGGTCAATCCGCACATGATGGGCACCCTGCCGTACAAGCCCGAAGATTTCGTCGGCGCAGCCATGATCTATGACGTGGGCTCACAGGTGCTAGCGGTTCACCCCGAGGTGCACGCGAGAAATCTCGCCGAGTTCCTCACACTCGCCAAATCGGATCCTGGCAAGCTCGCCTACGCAGCCGACCGCGGCCTTGCCTCGATCGTGGGCGAATGGATGTTCCGCAGCGCCGGCGTGAGAGTCAACCTGATTCCCTATAAAGTGCCCTCGCAATCGCTCACCGACACCGCCGCGGGCCGCACTCAGGCAATCATCATTTCCATACCGGCCATCGAGAACCTGCGTAGGGCCGGCAAGCTGCGCGTGCTGGCGGTGAGTTCTTCGAAACGCTTTCCGCTGCTGCCCGACGTGCAGACCATCGGGGAAACCCTGCCGGGGTTTTCAGCAGGGGGATGGTCGGCGCTGGTTGCGCCCGTAGGCGTCGCGCCCGAAATTCTGCAGCGCCTCAACCGCGCCACCGACCAGGTCGTGCGCGACCCCGAGTATGTGCAGCGCATGCTGACTTTCGGTTTGACGATAGACGGCGCGGGCACACCGGAGTCGATTGCCGCGTTTTTCAAAAGTGAGTATGAGAAATGGGGGAAGGTGATACGGGAGGTGGGCATTAAGCCGGAATAGAGATTGGAGATCGGAGATTCAGGCCAGGTTGATGGCGATTACCGCTCGCTCTCGACCCAGAAGTCGGCTATAAAAATTTCCGAATGTTTTGAGCCAGCCGTACTTGCGCCCAAGCAGTTGATGACCGGGCGTCTCGTTTTGTCCGGATACGATGCGGGCGTGCGCATCGCCCCATTCTCCTTTCAGGCCGCGCCCCGAACACGATCTACCATCTCGTTTAGTCAAAATATTCATCGGTGCTGATTTCCGTAAAAACAGCAGCGTTTTTATTACCGCGATCTCGACTGTAGACTAGGCTAGTCCACAAAAATCCGGGGCATTGATGCGCACAGGGCGCAAGCCAACACCGTCGAATCGAGCGGCCACAATAGCGCGCCGATGAAGCACCCTACCCCGCCGCGCCACAACGAAAAACTCAAGCCGCCTTGCGGTGATATTAGCGCAGGAGTCCGCCAAGCCGTTGGTGACATTCGATAGCGTCATCCAAAAGTCCGACTTCACATTCTGCGGAAATAGCAGCACGTTGCTCCTCCCACAGCGCCGGCGGTCTACCGCCGCGCCATCCGTAGCGGCCCCATTGCGCACGCGATGCGACCACAATACAGACTGCTACCGCCAATCCAGTGGCATCACCCGGCGCAGCACAGCTTCCAGATTGACCGCCACATCGGGATTGGCGAGCAGTGGCTCCACAACCGCCGGGGCCAGCAGCGTCAATCGCAGCAAACGATGGGATTGGTTTCCCGTCTCAACGATGTAGCAGTGGTGCGTCAGTCGGTCGAGGAGCGCCGTGGTCATCTTGGCGTCACCAAACACGCTCTACCAATCTGCAAAAGTCAGATTCGTGGTGATCAGCACGCTGGTATCGGTTGGGATTTTTTTTGCCCGTTTCCCCATTGAAAACCGCAATGACGTCGCGAGCGTCGCTCCCTCGACGGCGATTTTTTCGGCCCCATTCCCGCAAATTTCTCTCTCTGTTATCAGTAGGGACGCGAGCGCTCGCGACGCCACTTCGAGTATTTTCAATGACTTACAGGCAGCAGGTGCGAGAAGTAATTTGGTCGGGCGGTGGGGAATTGGAAAAAGGATTGGCGGCGGCAGAATCCGAGCCGATGGATGCCCCCTCTGAACTTATGCAGTCGCATGCGCAAACTTGCGCAGGCATGACATTTCCGCAAACTCTACAATCTTGCCTCCGCGCATTCCTTGAGAACCCTCGCAGCCTAAAACTACCGCAGCTTCAGTAGCTTCCTATTTTTTGACCTTACGGGTTGAAAACCCAAG
>CAMDRY010000274.1 GCA_945906975.1 Bordetella parapertussis
CCACGCTCAGCTTGATTTCCCGGATCAGGCGCGCGAAGGCGTCGAGCGGCCCGCCCTGCATCGTGACGATGGCGTGAACCGGCTTAGCCGGGTAGCTTTGGGAAAGTACGGCGGGCGATGTCGCAAGAAGAAAGGCAGCGAGCAGCGCCGCGGCGCTCATCCAGCGGCCTGACCAGGTTTTGAATTCGACATTGCGCCCTCCTTGAATGGCTCAGATGGGCAGGTGCGTGAACGCTTCAAGCACCCGGGTCTGCACCGCCACCTTGTGCTCGACGTAAAGCCAGCGGTTTGAATGACGCACCAGCACGTCCTCGTACCGGCCAACCATGTACAGGCTGGTTTCGCCACCTGGCGCCGTACGGTAAAGGGCAAACGCCGATTGCGCACTTGCCCTGTCGTTCTCGAACGTGACCACAGCAGGCCCAACCACATGAAGTCGGCTCGCCGGATCGCGAACATGATCCCGGATTGCCTTCAACTGCCTTTCGAGCAGCGGTCGATCCGCTTTCCACCAGACGGTAGTGCGTCTGAGTTCCGTGCTGTACGCGGCAATCTCGTAGGTAGCGTGCGCATGAAACAGGGCGATCCATGCGTCCAGGTCTTCCTGGTCAAGCAGGCTGGCGGTACGCTGGACCAGATCCTGTATGACCGACTGATCGATGAGGCTCGTGTTTTGTTCTGCCATCATGATGTATCAGGCCGCGTCGGCGAAAGGTGAAGAAGCCGAGCGCTTCATCCGTCGTCCCCATTCGGCGTAGTAGGCGCGCACGCTGATGTCGTCGGTAGGGTTGTGATCCTCTTCGCGCGCAATCACGCTGTAGCGGACCGCGTCCGACCGCATGGCGCGAAACTGCGACTCCACTGCAATGATGTCTTCCGGAAGGTTGCGGCCTGCTGGTCCCCAAAATGTGTTGTGGTGACGCAGGCGGGTTGCGTGCGTTTCGGCATCGTCGCCCCGAACCCCCAGACCTCGCCACTCGATGAGAGTGTGCCCGGGGTCGAGCGGAATCAGGCGGTCCAGTCTCACTACGTTCGAGCGTATGTTGATCATCATGTCGGGAAACAGATTGATCACCCGCATCTCATCGTCGCGCAGTCCGGGAAGCGCATCGCCCGTCACGCCCGAGAATCCGCCGCGGTTGTAGGCGACCGTCGCCTCTCCATCCGACCAGTAGCCGCCATGGCCGTTCGGCAGCATACGCAGCTTCATGGGACTGGTCTTGCCGAGCACCCAGGGCTGAGTCTTGCGATTCAGCACGTGCAGCATGCTGTGGTAGCGCTCGGTGTTGTTCTCGTTGAAGAGCTTCCAGTTGGTCTTCACCACAGCCTTGTGGAAATGGAAGACCTCGAGAGGTACGGTGCCCATGGGCTGGACGAACGGTTCTATCACCGGACCCAGAAAGTCCTGGAGCGGCTCGACCTCGGGATCGAGGCAAACGAACATCAGCCCGGCGAACGCCTCGACGCGCACCGGCAGCAGGCCCAGCTCGGATTTGTCCAGGCGTACGGCCTCATAGCCCGCAGGCTTGGCCACGGAACGCAGCGTGCCATCGAGCGCGTAGTTCCATTGGTGATAGAAACAGGTGAACGAGCGCGCGTTACCGGACTCCTCCCGCACCACCTCGGCGGAACGATGGCGGCATGCATTGTGGAACCCGCGCACTACGCCGTCTTCCCCTCGAACGACGACGATTGCGCTGTCCGCCACCTGGGTGCAGCGGTAGTCGCCGGGATTTGCCACTTCACTTTCATGGCACACGAACTGCCATGTTTTCGCGAAAATCTCGCGCTGCTCTTGCCGGAATATCGTCTCGTCGGTGTAGATCCTGTTGTCGACGTAATGGGTATCGGGAAGGTCCGGTTTGCGGTGTCCTGGTTTCATGGGCGTCATGCGCTTCTTCGGATGATCGACCCAACTGGCGCTTGCTCGTTCTCCAGGCCGCGTTCGTTCATCGCGCCGCCGGCTTGGGTGCGGAATCCTTCAAAGTGCGAGCGATCGGAGCCCAGCGGGCGATCTCCGCGCGGAAGAACTCCGTGAAAGCGTCGGGATCGAGCTCTCCGGCTTCGATGGCTTCGCCAGCCAGTTTGCCGCGCACTTCGGGGCTTGACATCGCAGCGCGCACCGCGGTATTCAGCTTCACGGCGACCGCGCGAGGCAGCCCGGCCGGGCCGGAAATACCGAACCAGGTGGCTCCCGTCAGCTCTTTATAGCCGAGTTCGCCGAACGTCGGCACGTTCGGAAACTCGGCAACGCGCGACGATGTCGCAACCGCGAGAATTCTTATCTTGCCCGCCCGAAGATGCTGGGAAATCGAGCCAAGCGTGACAAACGCTGACGGAACGTGCCCGGCCATCAGGTCCGCGCCGGCCGGCCCGCCCCCGTTATAGGGCACGTGAACCATCTTTGCTCCGGTGCGAGAGCTGAAAAGCTCGCCGAGCAGGTGGACGTGAGTGCCATGGCCGGAAGATGCGAACGCTATGCCTTCGGGCCTGGCACGTGAAAGCTCGATGTATTGCTGCAACGTCTGGCCCGGGAACGCCGCGGTGATCGCAAGCACCGGCGGAGGACCGCCGAACAGCGCGATGTGAGTAAAGTCCTTCATCGAATCGAATGACACCGTCTCCATGGCCGGAGCCACGACGCCCGAGCCCAGGCCGCTGGCCAGGAGGATGTAGCCGTCCGGCCGCGCCTTCGCGACATATGCCGCGCCGATCGTGCCGCCGGCGCCGGCGCGGTTCTCGATGACGAACTGCTGACCCATGTCCTGCGAGACCCGGGCCATCACGAGACGCACCATGCTCTCGCCGCCGCCGCCGGGGCGGTACGGCATCACCACCACTACGGGTCGACTGGGCCAGTCCTGCGCCGGTGCAGGCAGAGCCGCGCAAACGGCAAGCAGGCCCAGAAGGAATCGCAGCTTCATATGGTGAACTCCTCGGACTCCGGAATCTCCTTGCCCATGAAAAGATCCGCCGGCAACTCGGTCCCGATGCCGCGCTCGCGCGCAACTTCGATCACGCGCTTGCAAATCGAGGCGAACTGGACTCCCATGCCCACGTTGTTGCTGTGCCAGGTAATCTGCTTGTTGCCCATGCGCCCCGGGAATTTCCCGATGCACAGGTCCGACAGCTCGTTGATGAAGTCCCACGTGAGGTAGCCCTTGCGGATCGGGTCCCAGATCTCGGGCTGCAGGTCTTCCTTGACCTGGCTGAGCGAATTCACCACGATGATGTCGGCCCTGCGCCCAACCTCGTCGTCCAGTTCGCGGCGCGAATCGAAGCGCGGCGCGCCGATCATTCCGCAGATATGCGAGCCCTCTTCCAGCCATTCGCCCTTGACCATCGGATCGGTCGCCGTGGTCGCCGTGAAGATGACATCGGATTCGCGCACGCAGCGCTCGGCGGAATCAACCGCGCGCGCCTTTACGTCGAACTGTTTGCCGATCCACGCCGCCATGCGCTCACGCCGCTCTGGCCGGATCGAATAGACCTTCACCTCTTTTATCCCGGGCCGTACCGTGAGAAGTGCGGCAATCTGGCCAACAGCCTGTTTGCCGGAGCCTATGAGGCCCGCAATACGGACGGCCTTGCGGCAGAGGTACTCGGCCGCGACGCCGGAGGTCGCGCCGACGCGCAGCGGGGAGATGGCCTCCTCCTGGACGATGCCGAGAAGCGATCTCGTGTTCATGTCCCAGACCAGCACGAAGCCTGATACCCCGCCAGGAAACGTCTTGCGGCGTTCGCCCCCCAAAAAAGGAAAGCTGGTATGTCGCGCGTTGAGGCGCAGCGCGGCGACGCCGTGGCACGGAACGGCGCCTGCAATGACGTTGAGCTGGAACCACGTTGGGGCCGCATCTGGAGTCCCGTCGCTGTCCAGCGGCATATGCAGGCGGCGGCGGTTGAGCACCTGCGCGCGGTCGTGCCCCAAGTCGGCATAGGCTTCCTTGACCAGCTTTATCGCTTCGGCCATCGGCACCAAGCCGCGCGTCTCTTCGTTGCGGAGAACCAGCACTGAATTTTTCATGAGTCTCCAGGGTGCCTTTGAAAAACGGTGTTATAGCCGCTGGCTCCGGAACGTGTCAATGACTTTGAGACACCAGGGTTCATTAATTCAATGGGAACGAAATCCTTGAGCGTGTCGTACGGCACCTTGGCAATGACCAGCTGATTGACGATCATGGTGCCGCTGGTCGAGAACAACAGTGTGTAGCCGTCCGGCGCGGCGCGCGCTCCAGCTTCCGCGCCTATCATGCTGCTGCCGCCAGGCCGGTTGTCCACCACTACTGGTTGTCCGAACTGCCCGCCCATCGGCTCGGCGTAGATTCGCGTGACGATATCGTTTCCCGGCGCCGAGACGGTGATGTAGTGCACGGTCCTGCTTGGATAGGCCTGGGCGCTTGCAACACCAGGTCAAGCGAGGGCCAGCGCAAAGGCTAACAAGTGGTGTTTCATTATTCCACCCAGATGGTTTGCCCGGGCTCGATCAGCCGCGCCATCTTGCCCTTGGGGATGTGATTGAGCGCCGAGAAATCCCCGGCGCGGTGGGATTCGTATTCGAGCAGGTAACCCTCGACGTTCAGGCGGCCGAATGCGCGCTCGGCGAATTAATAGGAAAAGCGTATATATTTGGCGCAACCGGCATCCAGAGGAGGGGCAATGAGACAGGCGATTGCGGCAATCGGATTGGCGATGGCGTTTGCGGGACCCGCGCTGGCGCAGGATTATCCCAACAAGCCCATCAAATTCTTTGTCGGATTTCCGCCCGGCGGCAGCACCGACATTGTCAGCCGTGTGCTTGGCCAGAAGCTTACCGAACGGCTCGGGCAGCAGGTCGTCGTCGAGCAGAAG
>CAMDRY010000275.1 GCA_945906975.1 Bordetella parapertussis
GCGTTTATTCGGCCAGGACTTTGTCGCTTTTCGCACCACCGACGGCAAAGCGGGATTTGTCGCTGAAGCCTGCCCGCATCGCGGCGTTTCACTGGCTCTCGCTCGCAACGAGAACAACGCCTTGCAATGCATTTTTCATGGCTGGAAATTCGATGTCACCGGACGGTTGGTGGACGCGCCTGCCGAACCCGCCGAGCGGCGCGAAAAATTCTGCGCGAGCATCAAGGTCAACCGCTACACGGTGCACGAAGCGGCCGGCGTGCTGTGGGTGTTCGTTGGCGAAGGCAAGCCGCCCAAGTTTCCGAACTTCGAATTTGCCACCGTGCCCGCCGATCAAGTGCAGATGCGCCGCGGCGTGCTGCAGTACAACTGGCTGCAAGGAGTGGAAGCGCATATTGACTCCTCGCACGTGCCGTTTCTGCATGCCGGTTATCTGGTGCAGAACAAGCGGGCCGGATTTGTCGAGCAGAACAATCTCGAGGCGCTGCGGCTGATGCTTCTGGATCGCGCGCCCGAGTTCGATTTTGAAACCACGCCCTGGGGGTTGCGTGAAGGGGCGTTGCGCGATATCGGCGACGGCCGCTCCAATGCGCGCATCCGCGAAATAGCACTGCCCTACTTCACCTTCATCCCCGGCCCGCCCAATGCGCAGTGCTTTGGGCGCATGAGCACACCCATCGACGACGACACCACCGCCGAGTGGTACATCGTCTACGACCCGGTGCGGCCGATTACCGAAGAGGCGATTCGCGGCCAGTTCGGATACATGTCGAACGACCCTGACGATTTCGCCACCAACCTGGGCTCACCGGCCAACCAGTGGGGCCAGGATCGCCAGGCAATGAAGGAGGGTCATTTCAGCGGCCTCACCAAAGGCATTGCCTTCGAGGATTTTGCCGTGCAGGCTTCAATGGGCCGGCGCGTCGACCGCTCGCTGGAACAACTGGGCTCCTCCGATACCATTGTCGTCAAGGTCAGGCGCCTGCTCATGGAAGCGGTGCAGGCATTTCAGCAAGGCCAGCCGGCGCCGTGGCGCGACGGTTTCAATTATCAGGATATCCGCTCCCAGTCGGTGACCTACGCCAAGGGCGAGGACTGGCGACGCTATGCGTTCAAAGGCATGGCACCAGGCACAGACCGAGTTGCCGAAAAAGTTTGAAGTCAGCCGGGCAGCGAGCCTGAATATGGAATTCTCCGGAAAGTATTTCACGATGCGATCAAAGATCATTTGCCAAATTGCCCTGGGTGCTTTGTTTTTTGGCCCTGTAATGACAACCCATGCTCAGGACTACCCCGACAAGACCGTGCGTGTCATCGTGCCCACCGCGCCGGGCGGGGGCATGGACAGGGTGGCGCGCATCGTCTCCGAGAAACTCGCGGAAAAATGGGGCAAGCCCTTCACCGTGGAAAACCGCGCAGGCGCCGGCGGCAACCTTGGTGGCGAGCAGGTCTTCAAAGCGGCCCCCGACGGCTACACGCTGATGATCTCCGCCACCGGGCCGCTGATCAACAACAAGAATCTTTATGCAAAGCTCGCCTACGATTCCGACCGTTTCGTGCCGGTGTCGCTGATTGCCGAAAGCCCGCAGGCCCTCGCGGTGTATTCAAAAGTGGAAGCCGGCAGCATTCAGCAATTGATCGCGCTTGCCAAAGAGCGCCCCGACAAGCTCAACTACGGCACACCCGGCAACGGCACTACCCCGCATCTGTCCGCGGAGTTATTCAAATCGATGGCCAATGTGAAGATCGTGCATGTGCCCTTCAAGGGCAGCCCGCCGGCTTTTGCCGCGCTGCTTGGCGGTCAGATCGATATGCTGTTCGATGCCATCGGCACCATGCTGCCGCATATCAAGGCCGGCACCATCCGTCCGCTGGCGGTATCAGGCGCAAAACGCCACGCCAGCCTGCCCGATGTGCCGGCGTTGAACGAAGTTTTGCCGGGCTACATCGCGCTCACCTGGTACGGCATGGCCGGCCCGCCCGAGCTCCCCGTTGCCATCGTCAACAAACTCTCCACCGCCATTGCCGAAATCGTCAGGCAAGCCGACGTGCAGAAGCGCATGCGCGAAATCAGCACCGAACCGATCGGCAGCACCCCGGCGGAATTTGCGCAGTTCATGAAACGCGAGCGCGAAGTGTGGGGCAATGTAATTCGCAGCAATGGCATTGCGGCGGATTAGGCATCGAAAGCGACAATCACCGTAGCCGCGTTTGAAGGAAGGACTGCTCATTGAAGCTGCATTCTTTTATTGCAATGACGCTTTTCTGCATGCTGTTGGCACCGTTGCCGGCGTTGTCGCAATCCTATCCCTCGAAACCAATCCGTCTGGTGGTGCCAATTGTTCCCGGCGGCAGTGTCGATCTGATTGCAAGGCAATTCGCCAGAAAGATGGGCGAGTCCATGGGCCAGTCCCTGGTGGTGGAAAACATATCCGGCGCCAGCGGCACCATCGGCACAGCGCAGGTGGTGCGCTCCGCGCCCGACGGCTACACCATCCTGTGGGCGACTGTCGGCGAGACCACCGTGTATCGCTTCATGTCGAAGATCCAGCCGTACGATTCGGTGAAAGACCTCACCCCGCTGATGTCCGCGGTGTCGGGCGTCACGTTGCTGGTGGCGCACCCGTCAACGCCTGGCGGCAATCTGCGTGAAGTCGTCGACTACGCGCGCGCCAATCCCGGCAAGCTGGCCTATGCGAGCGCGGGCATCGGTTCCTACTTTCACATGACCGGCGAAATGTTCAAGAGCGCGGCGAACCTTGACCTGCTGCATGTTCCCTACAAGGGGGTGCCGCCCGCGTTGAATGGGCTAGCGGGCGGGCAAGTTCAGCTGATGTTCGTTTCGGTGGCCTCGTCGCAGCCGTTTCTGGGCAGGATCAGGATACTCGGTGTCAACGAACCGAAACGCTATAGTGGCCTGCCCGAGGTGCCCGCAATCAACGAAGTGGTGCCCGGATTCGAGAAACTGCCCACTTTGTATGCGTTCTACGGACCGGCGGGCATGCAACGCCCGATCGTGATGCGCCTGAATGGCGAGATGAACAAAGCGCTTGCTGCCGCGGATATGCGCCAATACCTGGACTCGATCGGCTTTGTATCCCTGGGCGGGACGCCGGAGGAACTTGGAATATCGTTGCAAAAAGGCATATCCATTTACGCCGAAGCCGTCAAACTCTCCAACCTGAAACCAGAATAATTGATTCACAGGAACGATTCATGCCCCCTTCCCTGCCATTGCCACCCGTCTCGTCGCCTCTGCTGCAATTGCCGCGCATTCAGTTCGCCTTCGGCGCCATCAACATGCTGCCTGCGGAACTTGCCCATCTGGGCGTGACAAAGCCCCTGTTTCTCACCGACAAGGGTCTGGTGGCCGCCGGCGTATTCGACAAGGTGCGCGCCGCCATGCCCAAAGGCGTGGAACTGGTGGTGTACGACAGTATTCCGGAGAATCCCACGGTGGCTGGTGTGGAAGCGGCGTTGGCGCTGTATCGCGAGCGCGGTTGCGATGGTGTGATCGCGGTGGGAGGCGGATCGGTGATTGACTCCGGCAAGGCCACAGCCGTTATGGCGACGCATCCCGGCAAGTTGCCGGAGTATTTCCGCAAGCCCGAGAAGATCGGCCCGAACGTGGCCACGCTGGTGGCCATCCCCACCACCTCAGGCACCGGCAGCGAAGTGTCCCGTGGCGCGGGCATTCATGCCACGCCCGAGGCACGCGCCGAGGGCATCAATGGGCCTTATATTGTGCCCAAACTGGCGATATGCGACCCGGAACTGACCTTCTCCCTGCCCAAACACCTGACCGCCGCCACCGGCATGGATGCCCTATCGCATGCGGTCGAGAACTACCTCGCCAAGGGCAACAATCCGCTGGGCGATGCCATCGCCCTTGACTCAATTCGCTGCGTGTTCGCCTGGCTGCCCAAAGCCGTCGCCAATGATAGCGAGGGGCGTTATCACATGATGATGGCCTCGATGGAGGCAATGATCCCGTGCAAGGGACTGGGCGCCGGGCATGCATTGGCCAACAGTTTTGGCGACCAGGGTTTGCACCACGGCACTCTGGTGACACTGGCCCTGCCCTCGGTGCTGCGCCGGCTCGACCCCTACTGTGGCGACAAACTCCGCGCCATGGCAGAAGCGATGGGCCTGGAAAAAGGCCGCCACGCCGCCGCCGGTATTGCCGAGATGAACGAGCGACTGGGATTGCCTGTCAACATGAAAAAATACGGCTACAAGGTCGTCAATCTCGATGAACTGGTCGAGGACGCGCACAAGAGCTGGTTCAACCACACCGCGCCCTATCACCACTCCCTGGCGGAGTATCGGGAGATCATCGAAGAAGTGCTGGGATGACCAAACCCGGTCCGGATCCGGGCGAGGAACTGAATTGTTAAACTTCTATTTAACCAAGCCCAATGCCGAAAATGATAAAGCGGCATTTACTATTTAAGTTTTGAATAAATATCACGCAGGAGCAGGCAATTGATTGACCATCATTGCCTGCTTGTAGGCCTCCCGCGCAGTGGTGCGGGCCAGGTATTGATGCAATCCCTGCGGCAACACCACCTCGCGTCGCTCCGGTCAAAAGATAGGAAAATCAAGTGCGACACGAAGTCGCTTGTAGAAGTTGTTCCCACTATAAAGGAAAGGAGGGAACCGCCCGTGTCACCGGGTGAATCTATGGGTCTGAATAAAGAGCGACCCTGACAATGTAACGAAGCACCGCAAGGTGCGGGGTGCTAATCGCGAGAGGCGTGCCCTTCTGGCAGCCACAGGCCGGATCAGTGCTAGATAGTCGGTAGGGTGAACACAAGTGAATCTGCGATAAAGATCGTCAACTAT
>CAMDRY010000276.1 GCA_945906975.1 Bordetella parapertussis
CCATCATCGACGCATTGAACGCCGAATTCGCGAAAGCCATGCGAACACAGGCGGTGCAGAATTTCCTGCAGTCGGTGACTCTCGATGCCGTCGGCGGAAGCGCCGCGGACTTCGCGAAATTCATCAGGAACGATCAGGCCACCGCAGGCAGGCTGTTCAAGGCCATCGGTATTGAGCAGGGTGACTTGTCATTTTGACCATCTCGTTTGGCGCGTTCGCACCAACTCCAAGGCAGGGTGCATTACAGTACACAGACTCAACTGTGATCCCCGAAAGGGCGACAAGGTCTAGCATCAATTGGCGGGACTGCCCGTCCTTGGGCGACCATCGGTTCACTACGTGGTATTTGCCCACATTTACTCCTTCGAGGATCCACTGAGCGCCGTCAAGCCCAGGGGTGGATTGGTTCGAGGTGGGAAGAATCCAAAACCCGAGACCCTCGTGACCTCTTGCATGCCATGCAAGCCCTCTTCCAGCTGAGCTATATCCGGAGGCAGTGATCGGATACATATTGAAGTCCACAACCTGAACGCTCTTGCTCATTGCTGATCCTTCTCGGTGGATGGCACGCCTGTACCGAATGAACGTTTTAATCTGAAGAACGATTGTAAAGTGGCCTCGCCACCGCTTCTTGCCAGCCTGGCCCGGTGTCATCTCGGAATATCGGCAAACTTCAAATAGATGACGGCTGGCTCTACAACAACAAGGTGTAGAGCGCATCACCAGATTTGCCAATGGCCATTTGTTGCAGCGCATGTCAAACTGCCGTGAAATATCGAGGAGATCATCAAGATGCCCTTTCATTTCCACCTGTTTGCGTTAGTCGTTTTTTTTTCCGCTTCTTGCCAGGTCGCCGCACAGCAGGCTTACCCGAGCAAACCGATCCGCATCATTGTTCCCTACGCTGCCGGCGGTCTGGTCGACACATTGGCGCGAACCCTTGGAGTTCCGGTAGGGGAGTCGATGGGCCAGCCGGTGATCGTTGAAAATCGACCGGGCGGAAGCTCCATCATCGGCATGCTTGCCTGCGCCAGGGCGCCGGCGGATGGCTACACGCTTTGCTTCACCATCGCCGACAGCCTGTCGTATAACCCGCATGTCTTCATCGACCTGCCTTACAACGCGGAAACGGATTTCGCTCCCGTCATCAACCTGGCGAGATCCAACAATCTCCTGGTGGCCAACGCCAATGCGCCTTTCAATTCCTACAAGGAGATGATCGCCTACGCCCGGGCCAATCCGGCTGCGCTCAATTGGGCGACCTGGGGTCCGGCCAGCCTGCCCGACATGTATCTGCAGTGGATCAAACGCCAGGCTGGAGTGGACATTACCGCAATCCCCTACAAGGGCGCCGCGCAGGGCAACCCGGCGGTACTGTCCGGCGAAGCGCATATCACTTCGATGGGTTTCGGTGTAGCCGGTCCATTCCTGAAAGCCGGAAAGATCAAGCCCATCGTTACCATTGGCGATCGTCGCTCGGGCTTCGTACCCAATTTGCCGACGCTTGAGGAGGAAGGCGGCGATCCGGGGCTGCGCAATTATTTCGGCGCATTTACCGCCGGCAAAACGCCCCGTCCCAACCTGGAGCGGTTAAACGCAGAGTTCACCAAAGCGATCCGCTCACCCAAGCTGCAGGATTTATACCGAGCCTCGACGCTTGAGTTCAGTGACAATTCGCCCGCAGAGTTTGCCGAGTACGTCAGGCGCGATCGTGATAATGCCGGCAAAGTTTTCCGCGTCATGGGGGTGCGTCCGACCGCCGTACCGCAATGAACCGGGAATTTTTGGCGGGTCGCAAAAGGAGAGGCTGAATTGGCAAATATCAAAGAGATCTATTCGGGCATCTTGTCGGGGCTGCACACCGAACCGCCCGATCTCACCATGAGCAAGAAACTGGTCATCAACGTGGCGCCCACCGGGTCGTTCACCAATCGCCAGCAGAACCCGAATCAACCTTACACGATGCAGGAAAACGTCAAGGCGGCGGTCGAGGCGTGCCAGGCTGGCGCGGCGGTCTGGCACGTTCACACCCGCGAGGCCGATGGCATACCGAGTCGCGAGCCAGCCATCGTCAAGGAGACCATCGAACGCGTGTTCGAGAAATGTCCCGATATCGTCACTTCAGTGCTTACCTACACCGATTTCACCAAGCAGGGCGCCGATCATCTCAAACCTTGCGTCGAATATCTGAAAGCGGCCGGTCCGCGCTATATCCAGACGACGCCGCTGAACGTCCAGTCGATCGCAAAAAAAGGTATTTACACGCGGTTGATAACCGAAAAAACTTTTTCGGACATGATCAGGTACCTTGAGAGCCGCAACGTGCGCCCGGAATTTCAATGCGATGAATACGGCGGGCAACGCAACGTCGAGGACTGGTTGATCAAGACCGGGATCGTCAAGGGCCCGCCTCTGCTCAATCTGATGGCCGGCTTTCATGGCACCACGTTTGCTTCTCCCGCGGCCGGCGATCCCTGGAAGTTCACCTATGTGGCCTCGATACTGCAATCCTTCCCCAAGAACGCGACCATGGGTGTCTGCGCCGGCGGGCGCAACTGGTTTCCGTTCACCGTGTTCGCGATGATGCTCGGCGTGGACATGGTCCGCGTCGGCATGGAGGATTCGGTCTACGTCTATCCGCACCGGGACGAAAAGCTGACGACGCCCGCCGAGGCGGTGAAGATGATTGTCGAGGCTGCGCATATTCTGGGCCGCAAAATCGCCACGCCGGACGAAGCGCGCGAGATCATGGGCATCTCGCTCGATCCGGTCGCCCCTTTGAACGAAACGGGCGTCGCGCATTAGCGCGCGCTTCCATGGAGCCAAAAATGATTAAACTCAAAGACCTTTATTCCAACATCCTGTCGGGGTTACACACCGAACTGCCCGACCTCACCATGGGCAAAAAGCTGATCGTCAACGTGGCGCCTACCGGGGCCTTCACCAACCGTCTGCAGAATCCCAAACAGCCCTACACGATGGCAGAGAACGTCAAAGCGGCAGTCGATGCCTGCAAGGCGGGCGCCGCTGTTTGGCATTGCCACGCGCGCGAGGCCGACGGCATCCCCAGCAAGGATCCGGTCGCGGTCAAGGAAACCATCGACCGCGTGCTGGACCAATGCCCCGACATCGTCACCTCGGTGATCGCCTACGCCGATTACGACAAGCAAGGTGTCGAGCAGATCAGGCCTACGGTGGAACTGCTGTGCAAGGCGGGCCCCACCTACATGCAAACCTCTCCGCTGGTGATCAAGACCACCTCGCTCAACGAGAAATACACTTACGTGATCAACCAGGAAATTTTGTCCGAGGTGACGCGGTTTCTGGAGGATCACGGCGTTCGCCCGGAATTCCAGAGCGATTGCTACACCTCGCAGCGCAACGTGGAGGAGTGGCTCATCAAAACCGGGATTTCCAGGACCCCGGCGATCATCAATATCATGGCGGGCTTTCACGGCTATGGTTTTGCGAGCCCCGCCAACGAGGATCCGTGGAAGTTCATGTACCTCGCCTCGATCCTGCAGTCCCTGCCCAAAGGCGCGGTGCATGGTGTTTGCGCGGGCGGCCGAAACTGGATGCCATTGACCGCATTCGCCATCATGTGCGGCGTCGACATGGTGCGTGTCGGCATGGAGGATTGCGTCTACGTTCACCCGCACGAAGACGACATGCTGCAAACCTCGGCCGAGGCGGTGAAGATGGTGGTCGATTTTGCACGGCTGTGTGGCCGCGAAATCGCCACGCCGGGTGAGGCACGTGAAATTCTCGGCGTGCGTCCAATCGCGCATTCGGGCGACAGGGAAAAAGCGGCCAACTTGTAGGGCGCCACACCTGCGCGCACTCCGGGCATCGGCTTCCAGTCATCTGGTTCCTCGAACTCCGCTTTGAATCGCTTTCTTTCCCTTTGACCCCTCCGAGACCAACACAATCAAAAATGTCAGGCAAACCGGGGGAAGCCCAAATTTTATTTCTGCCATCACAACGCCTAAGTTAGCTTAATAACCTGTAACCATGCCAGTACCTGACGCAGTCACGATCCCAATAGTTTCGTATTTTGAAGGTGGGTCGAAGTAAGCTTTCACCTGTTCAACAGGAATTGCTTGTCGCGGATTGCCAGAAATAATGGCATTTCAGCTAGCAGACAAAGCCAAAAAAATGTGATTAGATTTAATATTTATCGAATTCTATACTCAGTACAGTACGGCATACAAATTTGTGTAGCACCATGGCAAGCGCTCCTTTGGACAGCAAAGATCTGTTGCACTTGGGCAGTCGGGCAGCGGTGGATCAAGTGCTCTCCCACCTGCTGCAGCGTGGCACCCTGCTTCGGGCGGGTCGTGGCATCTATGTCCGGCCTGTCGAGAGTCGCTTGGCACCCGTGCGCCTTCGACCGTCAAAATGGTAGAAGGCCTGGCAACCCAACGCGACGAAACTATCGTGTCTCACGGTGCTGCAGCAACGAATGCGCTGGGCCTTACCACGCAGGTATTGCATTGCGATTTTTGCATAATCGCGCATGCGATCAGGCACTGCCAAGTCGACTCCATACGTTGCCCGATTTTGTGGGTCTGTCCGTTCGGGGCGACTGCCGCATCTGCCACGTACTCCGGGGGTTCGACCAAGTCGCCCCACGGGCTGCGGCTCGTGGGGGTTGGTGCGGCATTTCTGCAGCGTGCCTTTGAGCTTTTTGATCGCGGTAGGAAGGGGTTTACGTCCGGCCATTTTCTATCGTTTCATTCCATCGTTTCGGAGCCGGGGGAGTCCCAAAGGTCGGCGATAAACAGATCTACGTGAATTCGCGCAGCACAACCCACGCCATTGATGATCGCCGTCGCAACGGA
>CAMDRY010000277.1 GCA_945906975.1 Bordetella parapertussis
CTTTGTCGCCAAAGCGGCGCCAGACGGGCTCACGCTGCTGTTCACCTCCGATTCGAGCATAACCAGCAATCCGCACCTGTACCCGAAAATGCCCTTTGATCCGGTCAAGGACTTGGCGCCGGTCACCCAACTCATCGACCTGTTCCAGATGGTCGTGGCGCATCCCTCGGTGCCGGCGCGCACCCTGCAGGAACTGGTTGAACTGGCCAAGGCCAGACCCGGCACCCTCAATTACGGCTCCTACGGCAGCGGCAGCCAGCCCAACCTGCTGTTCGAAGCACTCAAGGCGCAGACCGGCGTGAACATCGCGCACATCCCTTACAAGGGCATTGCACCGGCGCTGACCGCTGCGGTTGCAGGCGAAGTGCAACTGACCATGGGCGGCACCGCCACTTCGCGCGGCTACTTTGCCGCCGGCCGCCTCAAGCCCCTCGCCATTGCGCGCGCGCAGCGCCTGCCCGCACTGCCCGAGGTACCGACCCTGCGCGAAGCCGGATTCCCCGACATCGATCCCAAGCCCTGGTTCGGCCTGTTTGCTCCGGCGGGCACGCCGGCGGCGATTCTGGAAAAAATACAAAAAGACGTGTACACCGTCATTACCGAACCGGAGTTCGACAAGCGCGAAATGACCGGCAAGGGTTACGGCCCGGTGGGCAGCACACCTTCCGAATTCGCCGCCTTCATCAAGACCGACCTCGAATACAAGGGGCGCCTGATCAAGCTCTCAGGCGCCAAAGCCGAATAAGGAGACCGCCATGCTCACGCCCATTAATTTTCCAAAATGGATTGAAGAGAACCAGCACCTGCTCAAGCCGCCTGTGGGCAACCGGCAGATCTGGCTCGATCGCGACTTCATCGTCACCGTTGTGGGCGGCCCCAACAAGCGCACCGATTACCACGACGATCCCTACGAGGAATTTTTTTACCAGTTCAAGGGCAACGCCAGCCTCAACATCATGGAGAACGGCAAGCCCGAACAAATAGAACTCAAGGAAGGCGCGATGCTGTTGCTGCCGCCGCACGTGCGCCACTCGCCGCAACGTCCCGAGGAGGGCAGCATGTGCATCGTCATCGAGCGCACGCGGCCCGAGGGCGACAAGGACGGCTTCGAGTGGTACTGCCTTGAATGCAACACGCTGCTGCATCGCGTTGAGGTGCAACTCAAGAGCATCGTCAACGACCTGCCACCGCTGTTCGAGGCGTTTTACGCCAGCCAGGAACAGCGCGCCTGCAAGCACTGCGGCGCCCATCACCCGGGCAAAGGCTGAACGAAGGCACACCATGGTGAGACGGCACGAATGCGTAACAGCGATCTCGCGCCGATCAGCCTGCTCGCCACCAAAGACTACGGTATCGCCATGCCGATTCGGCCGTTCAAAACCCGGGGCAACGCAAAGTGTCGTGCTGGATAGTCATCGAGCGGGGCCAACGCACTGAAAACCCGCGCCAGACGGGCGTTTCCAGCAGGTCTGCGAATTCTCCCGCCATGCTGGTGGTAAGTCCCGGAACGGGTTTGGGCGCAATCAACGCATCGCTTGGAAAATAGTTTACTGATTTCGCGTAAGGTAGGGCCTGACGCCGTGACCAATTTCGGACGCCCGCAGCAAACCCCCACATGCCGTCCATCCCACCCAGACGTATTGGAGTATTTCTTGCCGATTGAAGCCAAGACCGCAGTTTCGCATCTTGACGCTGTTGTCCCCGTCGGGGCGAAATCAGGCCCGGCTTTGGCCGGCGCGCCAGCCGGTCTGTCCGATCTCACCGAGCGCGAGGCCATCCTCGCCGGACTGGCTGCGCCTGCCGCTCATATCGCCCCAAAGTATTTTTACGATGCGCTCGGCTCGCACCTGTTCGAGGCCATCACCGAACTGCCCGAGTATTACCCCACGCGCACCGAGCGGGCGATTTTCCGCGACCACGCTCCGGCCATGGCCGCGGCGGCCGGGACCGGTCGCACCCTGATCGACCTGGGAGCGGGGAACTGCGAAAAGGCCGCCGGGCTATTCGGCGCACTGCGCCCGGCCGCGTATGTCGCCATCGATATTTCCGCCGATTTTCTAAGCGCGTCGCTCTGCAAACTGCAAGGCCTGCACCCGGACATCCCGATGCAGGCGCTGGCGCAGGATTTCTCCGCCGGCCTTGCACTGCCGGCCACTGTCGCAGCCTCAGCGCGTCTGTTTTTCTATCCCGGCTCATCGCTGGGCAATTTCACCCCGACCGAGGCTTTGCGGATGCTGCAAGACGTGCGCACCCAATGCGGTACCGATGGCGCACTGCTCATAGGCATCGACCTCGTCAAGGACGCCAAAGTACTGCAAGCCGCCTACGACGACGAGCTTGGCGTGACCGCCGCCTTTAACCTCAACATGCTGTCCCATCTCAACACGCTTGTGGGCAGCAACTTCAAGCCGCGCGAATGGCGCCACCACGCCGAATACAACAGCGCGCAATCGCGCATCGAAATGCACCTCGAGGCGCGGCGCGCGCTCACCGTAAGCTGGCCGGGCGGCGGCAGGGACTTTGCCGCCGGCGCGCGCATCCACACCGAGAGCAGCTACAAATATCGCCTCGACAACTTTACCCGGCTGCTGGGCGAAGCCGGGTTTGACGGCGTCACCGCCTGGACCGACGAGCGCTGCTGGTTTGCCGTATTCCTGGCCGGCGTTACCGGCGCGGCCAACTGCGCCGCATCGCCCCCATGAGCGCATCGTCGCCATCACTCGCCACGGACGGGCCTGCTACAGGCCAGATCGAAGCGCTGGCATCGCGCTATGCACGCCTGCGCGCGCGCAGCATCGCGCTGGCATCGCCGCTGTCGGCCGAGGATTGCGGCGCGCAATCCATGCCCGATGCGAGCCCGGTCAAATGGCACCTCGCGCACACCACATGGTTTTTCGAAACTTTCATACTCGAACGTTTCGAACCGGGTTTCCAAGCCTTCGACGTGGCGTTTCGCGTGCTATTCAATTCGTATTACAACGGCGTCGGCGACAAGCATCCGCGCGCGCAGCGCAGCCTGCTGACACGGCCGGATCTCGCCGCCGTGCACGCCTACCGCCACAATGTCGACACACGCCTGCTGGCTCTGCTTGCCGCACAGCCCGGGGAGGCGCTCAATGATCTGGTGGAACTGGGCATCAACCACGAACAGCAGCACCAGGAATTGCTCCTCACCGACATCAAACACCTGCTGTCACTCAACCCGCTGCAGCCCTCCTATGACGCGTCGCTGCCGCAGCCCCGGTCTGTCGCAAATCCGCTCGAGTGGATCGCCTTTGCCGGAGGCAAGCAGCGCATCGGCTTTGACGGCGGCGGCTTTTGCTTTGACAACGAACTGCCCTGCCATAGCACTTACCTGCAAGCCTACCGCATCGCTTCGCGACCGGTCACCAACGCCGAGTATCTGCGTTTTGTCGAACAAGACGGCTATGGCGACGCGCAGTCGTGGCTGTCCGAGGGCTGGGACTGGCTCAGGGCCAACGCGCTGACGCATCCGCTGTACTGGCGTCCGGGCGCCACTGGCTGGGAGGAATTCACGCTGGCCGGCACGCGCACACTGCAAGCGGATGCACCCGTGGTGCATTTGTCCTATTTCGAAGCCGATGCCTACGCGCGCTGGGCCGGCGCACGCCTGCCCACAGAAGCCGAATGGGAATATGCCGCGGCGACCCGCCGCATAATTGGAAATTTTGCCGACGACGGACCGCTGCATCCATTCGCCAGCGCCAAAGACGGCCTGGCGCAACTGTTCGGCGGCGTCTGGGAATGGACGCAATCGGCTTACGCACCCTACCCGGGCTACCGTCCCGCCCCCGGGGCCATCGGCGAATACAACGGCAAATTCATGGTCAACCAGTATGTGTTGCGCGGCGGTTCATGTGCCACACCGGCCGGTCATATCAGGGCGAGTTACCGCAATTTCTTTCCCACCACGGCACGCTGGCAGTTCAGCGGCATCCGTTTGGCGAAGGACACAGACTGATTTAATTCTCGACAGTCACGCCCTTCCAGAAAGCGATATGACCCTTGATTTGCTTGGCCGCCTCCTTCGGATCCGGGTAGTACCAGGCGGCATCCTTGTTCACCTGTCCGTCGACAACGACGTCGTAATAACTGGCAACGCCCTTCCAGCCGCAGGTGGTGTGCGTATCGCTTGCGCGCAGCTTATCGGCCCT
The DNA here is from genome assembly GCA_945906975.1 of Bordetella parapertussis. The sequence goes on from CAMDRY010000277.1 coordinate 4,176, forward strand.
TACCGCGTCGGGCGGAAAATAGATGTTGTTCTCCACCGTCTCAAACAGTTTTGTTTCGGCGATGACGGCCTTGTTCCAGATTGCTTTTGGCATGAAGTAACTCCTCTCTGAGTTGATGCTGCGGAGGGCATTGCGATCGCAAAATATCTACAGCGCGATTTCGCGTCCCGGATTGATGCTGCGCGCATAGCAGGCTTTTGGCAATGCCGACGTAGCAGGCGACATGCGCGAGACGGTCTATTCTCCCCGAAAAAATCCGACTACAGACCTGCGCTGATCCGCAGGAAACCGAAAAACCGTGCGCGTCTGCCACGCGGCGATTCTCGGACAAGGCCGTAGCGAGGGAAGCGCGCCAGATGGTTGCGACGCATTGCTGCGACGATGCATGCACGGTTGTTGGCACCGACTATAAGCGCGCGCACAGCGAGGACCAGACAGCGCATCAGCGCATCGTGAACAATTGTTGAAAATTGGCTAAACGCAGCACTGCATTAACCGGAGTCGCGCAATTTTCAATGATGATGCGCTTGCTCGCAGCACTGCCCCGATGGCGCAGGACCAACAGCATGCAAGTGCGGAACTGTCGATAGTATCGACCTCAACCATGTCGACAACCACTTCGACGACGGATGGCTCGGTGAGTGGTCCCTCGCACGCCGGCTTG
>CAMDRY010000278.1 GCA_945906975.1 Bordetella parapertussis
TGTCTGTTCCCGCTTCAGCCGCTTCCGAAAACCGCCTCGCCGGCGAAACCAGCCCCTACCTGCAGCAGCATAAGCACAATCCGGTCGACTGGTTCCCCTGGGGCGAGGAGGCGCTCGCCCAGGCGCGCGCGCAAAACAAGCCTATTTTGTTGTCCGTCGGCTACTCCGCCTGCCATTGGTGTCACGTGATGGCGCACGAGTCTTTCGAGGACGCCGGCGTCGCGGCGGTGATGAACCGGCTGTTCATCAATATCAAGGTCGATCGCGAGGAGCGTCCGGACCTTGACCAGATCTACCAGAGCGCGCATCACCTGCTGACGCAGCAAAACGGCGGCTGGCCGCTCACCATGTTCCTCACGCCCGAGGGCACGCCGTTTTTCGGCGGCACGTATTTTCCGAAAACCGCACGCTACAACCGGCCGGGCTTCGCCGACTTGTGCGAGCGCGTGGCGCAGATGTGGCGCGAGCGCCAGGGCGAAATAAAGACGCAGAACGCCTCGCTGCTCGAAGCGCTGGCGCGCATGCAACCGGTGCGCGGCGCGCACCATTCCGAGTTTTCAGAAGATAGCGTGGGCGTGTTGGTCGCATCGCTCAAGGCCGCGTTCGAGCCCGAGTTCGGTGGCTTTGGCGGCGCGCCAAAGTTTCCGCACCCGACCGACATTGCCTTGCTGCTGCGCCGCCATGCGCAGAACGGCGACGCTGAGGCCTTGCACGCCGCGCTGTTCACGCTGCAGAAAATGGCGCTGGGCGGCCTATTCGACCAGCTGGGCGGCGGCTTCGCCCGCTACAGCACCGACGAGCGATGGGCCATTCCGCATTTTGAAAAAATGCTCTATGACAACGGCCCCTTGCTCGGGCTGTATGCCGACGCCTGGGCGGTGAGCGGCGACCCGCTGTACCGGCGCGTGGCCGAACAGACGGCCGACTGGGTGATACGCGAAATGCAGGCACCTGCGGGTGAAAACGGCGGCGGCTATTACTCCGCCTACGACGCCGACTCGGAGGGCGAAGAGGGCCGCTTCTACGTCTGGACGCGCGAGGAGGTCGCCGCACTGCTTGGCGCCGAAGAGTTTGCCGTGCTGGCGCCACACTACGGCCTTGACCGCGGCGCCAACTTCGAGGGCGGACAATGGCATTTTCACGTCGCGCAGCCGCTGCCTGAAATCGCCGCCATGCTGGGCAAAAGCGAAACGCAGTGCGCACTGCTGCTGGCCTCCGGTCGCGAGAAACTGCGCATCGCGCGGGCGCGGCGGGTGTGGCCTGGCCGCGACGACAAGATCCTCGTCAGCTGGAACGCGCTGATGATCGCCGGCATGGCGCGTGCCGCGCGCGTGTTCGGTCGCGCCGACTGGCTGGCTTCGGCGCGCCGGGCCTTGTCGTTTATTCGTGCGACGATGTGGCGTGACGAGCGCCTGCTCGCCACCTGCAAGGACGGCCGCGCCCATCTCAACGCCTATCTCGATGACTATGCTTTTTTGCTGGCCGCGCTGCTCGATGTAATGCAGGCCGAGTTCAGTGCCGATGCGTTCGAGTTCGCTGAAGACCTCGCCGAGGTGCTGCTGGAGCAATTCGAAGACCGCGCCACGGGCGGGTTTTGGTTCACCAGCCACGATCACGAAAAACTCATACAGCGCACCAAACCGGGCCACGACAACGCCACGCCCTCGGGCAACGCCGTCGCCGCGCTGGCGCTGCAACGGTTCGGCCACATGAGCGGCGAGACGCGGTATCTTGACGCGGCCGAACGCACTATTGCCTTGTTTTATCCGGCCATCTGCAAGAACCCCGGCGGCTACGCCACGCTGTGCATGGCTCTGGACGAATGCCTGAACCCGCCTGCGGTGCTGTTGCTGCGCGGCGACGAAAAAGAACTGACCCGCTGGAAAGCCGCGCTGGACGGACGTTTCCAGCCGACGACCTTGGTGGTCGCGGTGCCGAAAAACGCCGGACGCCTGCCGCCCCTTCTCGACAAGCCGGTGCCCGCGACCGGGGTCAGCGCGTATTTGTGCCGCGGTGTGAGCTGCCTCGCGCCGGTGAGCGACATGGCGGCGCTGCAGGCTTTGCTGGCGCAGCCCGTGGTCGGCTGACTTGCGGCGCGCCTTGGCGCTTAAGGCTTAAGGCTTAACGCTTAAGACTTAGTGTTTAAGGTTTAAGGCTTAACGCGCAACACGCAACGTTTAGCGGCCATGGTGGATGAAGTCGAGCACCGCGCGACCGAGGCGGTCGTCGGCGGTGTCCATGCTGGCGATGATGGAGGTGTGGTTGTGGCCCTCCAGCCACAGCGTGCGTGGTGCGCGGTTTTGCGCCTGCGACAAGCGGTGCGCCAGTTCCATGCAATGCACGTCGATCAGCGGGTTGTCGAACTCGGCCATCGCGATCATGGTCGGTACGCTATGCGTGTCGATGTGGCTCACCGCCGAGCAGTCGGCCTGGAAGGCGGCGTCTTCGCCGTAGTAGGCGGCGACTTTGGCGCGGTTGGGATTGTCTGGGCGCATTTCGGCGCGCACGCGTCCGCTGACGACAATGTGGCCGGCTATTTGCGGACCCTCAGTGCCGTGCAGGCGCGCGTCATAGGCGTAGGAGCCGGTGTGTGCGGCGCCGGCCGAGTGGCCCATTAGGAAAATGCGCGCCGGGTCGCCGCCAAAGCCTGCGATGTTGGCGCGCGTCCAGGCCAGCGCACCGCCCACGTCCTCGCTCGCCGACGGATATTTGAAATCAGGCGCGAGGCGGTATTCGATGTTGACCCCGATCACGCCGCCGCGCGCGAGCCGGCGCAGTACATTGGCGTAGACCTCGGGCGTGCGTTCCTTGTCGCCCTCGATGAAGGCGCCGCCGTGCGCGAACACCACGACCGGCGCATTCGCCGGCCTATCCTGCGTGTTCTTGGCGGTGTGCACATCGAGCACCTGCCGCGGGTGTGCACCAAAGGCGATGTCGCGTGTCACCGCAAGATCCTCGCGTGGTGATTGCGCCAGCACGGCGCTGTAGAGCGCGATGGTTTCGCGCACATGGGCGCTCACGCTGCTACCCCAGATCGGGCCGATCTGGGCCATGCGCTTGGCGAGCGTTTCTGGAATTGGCGGTAGCACGATTGATGATCTGTTCATGATGGCGGGTCTGGCGGTTTAGATATCGAAACGGATGCCGGTGAAGCGCAGTTGCGATAGCTCCTCGATCGCGTACCGCACGCCCTCGCGGCCGAAGCCCGAGCGTTTGGCGCCGCCAAAAGGATACATGTCGAGGCGGAAGCGGCTGGCCTCATTCACCCACAGCGAGCCGACCTCAAACTCGTCGGAAAAACGCATCGCCTCTTTCAGGCTGCGCGTGAACAGCGCCCCCTGCAGGCCGAAAATGGAGTCGTTGGCCATGGCCAGCGCGTCGTCGGCGTCGCGCGCCGACTCGACAGTGACCAGTGGCCCGAAAGCTTCATCGCGCCATACGCTTGAATCGCGCGGCGCACCGGCGATGATGCCCGGGCTGACGATGCAATCCTGGCGTAGCGGTTCGAGTGCGATGCGCGCGCCGCGCTTGCGCGCGTCCTCGACCATCGCCATCACGCGGTCGGCGGCGGCCATCGAGACCATCGGGCCGACGTCGGTTTTTTCATCTTCGGGGTCGCCGACCTTGAGTCCGCGCGAGGCGGCCACAAACGCCTCAAGAAAGGCCTCGTACACCGGCGCCTCGACGATGATGCGTTGCGCCGAGATGCACTGCTGGCCGCTCGCCTCGAACGCGGCCGCGGCGATGCGCTTGGCCGCGTCGGCGATGTCGGCGTCGGCGAGTACGATGTTGGCCGCGCTCGAGCCGAGTTCGGCCAGAAATTTCTTTGCACCCGCGGCGCGGGCCAGGGCATCGCCGGCGGCGGTGCCGCCGGTGAAGGTCACGGCCATGACGCGCTCGTCGGCGGCGAGGGCTGCGGCCGGGGCGCGATCGCCGGTGAGCACATTGAACAGGCCGTCGGGCAGCCCCGCTGCGGTGAACAGCTCGGCCACACGCAGTGCCACACGCGTGCCGGCCGGGTGCGGCTTGACGACAATGGCGTTGCCCGCCACCAGTGCCGGTGCGACTTTTTGGATCAGCAGGTTGATCGGCGCGTTGAAGGGGGTGATGCCGGCCACCACGCCATAGGGGTAGCGGCGGGTGAAGCCCATGCGGCCGGCGCCGGTGGGCGCGGCGTCAACGGGGATGGTCTCGCCGCGCAGGCCGATCGCCTCGGTGGCGGTGGCGCGCAAGAAAGCTGCCGAGCGGTTAGCCTCGAAGCTTGCCGCACGGCGCGGTTTGCCGATGTCGCGGATCAGCATGGCGGTGATTTCCGGCGCCGCTTTTTCCACCAGCGCCGCAGCGGCGTTGAGCCACTGTATGCGCTGCGCCAGGCTGCTCTTGCGATTGGCGATATAGGCGGCGTGGGCGCTTTGCGTAGCGCGCAGCACGCAGGCCGCATCAGCCTCGGTCAGCTCGGCCGATGGTGTCAGGTCGACCGGCGAGATCAGTGTCGTGGCTTTGCCGGTGATGGCGACGGTCTTGCCGTCGATGAAGGGTTCGAGTCTTTGCAGTGTCATGGGTGTGCGCGCTTGCAGGTTGGCGGAGAGGGGTTGGCGGATTAGGGCAGGCTGAACTCAGAGTTTGGGCAGGTTGGCGTTGTTGACGACGCGCGTCCATTTGTCGATTTCGCTTTTCATGAACTGGCCGAATTCCTGGGATGAGCCGCCCATGACATCGAAGCCCTGCTTGGTGAGGGCCTCACGCACGGCCGGCAGCGCCAGCGCTTTTTGCGCCTCGGCGTTAAGTCTGGCGATGATGTCGGCAGGCACGCCGGCGGGGGCGACAAAGCCGAACCA
>CAMDRY010000279.1 GCA_945906975.1 Bordetella parapertussis
ACATGAAAAGGACATGCCATGCGTGATTTGGCGGCGACCGGGCGCAAAGTGCCGTCCCTTGTCAACCCGATGCTGTTGTCGCACGGCACGCTGCTATGCCGCAACCTCGCCAACACGCGGCGCTTTTACGAGGAGTTCCTTGGTATCGAGGTGGTGCGCCACGCCAAGCCGGCGATGATGGTGCGGCTTCACAGCGGCATGTACGTGGTTTGCGTCTGCATCGGCGAGAACGTGCCCAACCAGCACGTGCTCACGCACTGGGGACTCAATGTCGCCACGCGCGCCGAAGTGGATGCGGCGCATGCGGCGGCGGTCGCGCACAAGGAAAAATATGGCATGCGCAAGATACAGAGCGTACGTGAGCGTCATGGCGCTTACGGATTTTACTTGCAGGACCTCGATTGCAACTGGTGGGAAGTGCAGTACGAAGAACGCAAGATTGATGATTTTTTCAATGCCGGCGACAAATTCGGCAATGACGTCATTGCCACGGATTCATCAGAGTCGCACGAATAATCACCCCACATAATCGACTTACACAGAAAGCATCTATGAGCTCATACAAGCTATTGACCTACCGCGTCGGAAAAGTGGCGCGCGCGGGAATCCTCGTCGGCGAGACCGTCTACGATGCGCAGAAAATAACCGGCGTGGCCGCGTATGACACCGTTCTGGGTGCGCTGGCTGAATGGCCCAAGGCTAAAAAGGCCTTCGGCCTTGCCGAGCGCGCCATCACTTCGGGCAAGAGCCGCGCCAAAGGACAGCCGCTCAAAAAGACCAAGCTACTCGCCCCGGTGCTCTTCCCCGGAGATATATATTGCGCCGGCGCGAATTACACCGACCACATGGCCGAAATGGCGCGTGTGACCGGCCAGCCGCCGGGGCCGAATATGAAGGAGTTGGGCGAACTGCCCTGGCATTTCCTCAAGTCTTCACGCGCGTCAATTGTTGGTCCGGGTGCCAAGGTAAAGCTGCCCGCCTATTCCAAGGCGGTTGACTGGGAAATCGAGCTCGTTGCGGTCATCGGCCGCGCGGCCAAGGATGTGCCCATCGGCAAGGCGATGAGCTATGTCGCAGGATGGACCATCGCCAATGACCTTTCTGCGCGCGATGCGATGAAGCGCATGAAAAATCCGCCGACCTCGCCCTTTCACATGGATTGGATCAGCCAGAAGTGCTTCGATGGTGCCTGCCCCTTGGGGCCGTGGATCGTGCCCTCGGAGCAGATCAAGAATCCGCACAAGCTTGCCCTCAAGTTGTGGGTCAACGACGAACTGATGCAGGACTCGAACAGCAGCAAACTGATTTTTGACACTGCAGAGCAGATTGCAATGTTGTCCTCGCGCGTGACCTTGCAGCCTGGCGATCTGATCCTTACCGGAACGCCCGCAGGCGTGGGCATGGGACGCAAGTTGTTCCTCAAGTCCGGGGATATTGTCAGGCTGTGGATCGAGGGCATAGGCGAAATGAGTCACAGTATGGTTTGATACGCGTTGCGGCCTGTATGTGCCTGTGCCGCCAAAGCGGTGTCAAGCGTGTGCCGTCAAAGTGGTGTCAAGCGCTATGAAGAGGTGATGTCATCGCCTGGAAAGCCGTTCCTGTAGCGAATGGCACTTACTTAGCACGTTCCCTCTCCCCTTGCGGGAGAGGGACAGGGAGAGGGGAATACCAGCAGATTCGATCATGCACGCATTCACCCTCTCCCCAGCCCTCCCCCGTCGAGGGGGAGGGAGTGGATTGGTCGCGGTTTTGCAAGACGTCATGATTTATGAAAAGCTCTTCAGAGTTCCGCTAAGTAAGTGCCATTCGTTCCTGTAGCGGCTTTCCGGGTGATATGCCATAACAGATAATCGAGAGGAAACCCTGATGAGCATCACTATTGCTGTCAACGGCAGGCGGCACGCCGTCGCCGCCGCCGACGACACACCCCTGCTTTATGTTCTCAGGAATGAGTTTGAACTGAACGGGCCAAAATTCGGTTGTGGCCTTGGATTGAGGTGATTTCTGCCGATTACAGTGCCTTTGCGCCGTTCATGCTTTCCGCCCTGTCGGACGGACGCGCAGAAGTAGATATGATTATTTTTATTTCTCAAGGAGTGAATCGAAGTGCAGACAGCAAGAACCCGCGCCATAGATATGGTTTCACCGCAGATCGAGGTGATCGACGCAAGCAAGGACATTCTCGGCGAGTCGGCCATCTGGGACGCCAGGGCGCAGCTGCTGTGGTGGGTCGATGGCATGGGCCAGAAGATCCACCGGCTCGATCCGTCGACCAACAAGAAAACCAGCTGGCCATTTGAGGAGGAAGTGGGCTCCATCGGCTTGCGCGCCAAGGGCGGATTAATTGTCGGCATGCGCTCGGGGCTCTATACCTTCGATCCGGCCAGCGGCAAGCTGACCGTGGTGGTCCAGCCCGAGACCGACCGGCCGGGCAATCGCTTCAACGACGGTAAGGTGTGCCGCGCGGGACGTTTTTTTACCGGCACTGTGCAGGCCGCCCCATATACACCGCGCGGACGCATGTGGCGGCTGGATCCGGATCTGTCGGTGCACCAGTTCATGGACGGGGTCACCTGCAACAACGGACTGTCGTTCAGTCCGGACAATCGGCTGATGTATTTCAGCGATTCATTCAGCTACCGCATCGACGTGTTCGACTATGACGACAGCTCGGGCACTGTGCATAACCGGCGCCTGTTCACCGAGATCCCGGTGGGCCGTGGCATCTGCGACGGCTCGACGGTGGACGCCGACGGTTGTTTCTGGAGTGCGAACATCGACGGCTGGTGCGTGACGCGGTATGATCCGCGCGGCCGCGTGGACATGGTGATCAATCTGCCGGTGCGCCGGCCAACCAGCCTCGCCTTCGGCGGCAAGGATCTGGACATCCTGTACATCACCACCGCAACGCGGCGCATGCCCGAGCGCGAACTGGCGCAGCAACCGCTGAGCGGCTGCCTGCTGGCGGTGCGGCCCGGGGTGAAGGGCTTGCCTGAGCCCGAATTCGCCGGCTGACCTCGCAACACAAAAAATAAAGGAGATAACATGAAACCCATCCCCGTCCTGTTGGGCGCCTGTCTGGCGCTCGCCTGTGCAACGGCCATGGCGCAAAGCTGGCCGACCAAGCCTGTGCGCATCATCGTTCCCTACACTGCAGGCGGTGGCACCGATGCGGTGGCGCGCGGGCTGGCACACCAGCTCTCCGAAGTCTGGGGCCAGCAGGTGGTGGTGGAGAACCGCCCCGGCGGCTCGACCATGATAGGGGCAAACGCCGTGGCCAAGGCCACGCCAGACGGCTACACCATGCTGTTCTCGGACAGCGCCGCCTTTGTCATCAACCAGCACCTGTATTCCAATATGACCTACAAGCCGCTGACCGACCTTGCGCCGATCACGGTGGTGGTAAAGCTCGCGCCGGTGCTGGCGCTGTCTAATGCGGTTCCGGCGACCAATTTGCGCGAGCTGCTCGCCTACGCCAAGGCCAACCCGGGCAAGCTGAGCTACGCGTCCTTTGGCAGCGGTTCCTATCCGCATGTGATCACCGAGCAGTTCAAGCGCATGGCCGGGGTGGACATCCTGCACGTGCCGTACAAGGGTTCGGCCGCGGCAGTAACCGACATACTGAGCGGGCAGTTGTCCATGCTGATCGTGACCTTGAGTGTGTTCGAGCAGCACGAGAAGGCCGGCAAGCTCAAGGTGCTGGCCACCACCACAGAGAAGCGTCTGTCCTTGCGCCCGGACCTGCCCACTGTCGCCGAAGCCGGCGTGCCCGGCTATTCGGCCAGCGTGTGGTTCGGCCTGGCCGCGACCGCGGGCACGCCCGAGCCGGTGCTGACAAAAATTCACGCCGACGTGGTGAAGATTCTGGCCGACCCGGGCTATCGCGCCAAGTTCATCACGGCGCAGTCGCTGGAGCCTGGCGGCATGTCGCGCGCCGAGTTCGCCGCGTTGCTAAAAGAAGAAGAAGCGCGCTGGGGCCAGCTGGTGCGCGATTCGGGCGCAAAAATAGAATAGGGGATTGCCGATGTCGTCGTTCAACGAGTATTGCGACAAATACAGCATGATCCGGATGCGCCGTGAAGAGGGCATCCTGGAAATGCAACTGCACACCGAGGGCAAGCCGCTGCATTGGAGTTTGGCCCCGCACGGCCAGCTCGAGCAGGCTTTCCTCGACGTGGGGCGTGACCGCGAGAATGGCGTGATCATCCTCACCGGCACCGGCGATGCCTTCAGCGGCCCGCAACTCGCCCACGGCGGACACAACCACGCCAAGGACCCGGTGAGCGCAGAAAAGTGGGATGCGATCTACTGGGAGGGCAAGCACTTGCTGGGTAATCTGCTCAACATCGAGGTGCCGATGATTGCCGCGGTAAACGGCCCCGCCCTGCGCCACGCGGAGATACCGCTGTTGTGCGACATCGTGCTGGCGGCCGAGGAGGCCACCTTCCAGGATTCCGCGCATTTCAACGGTGGGCTGGTGCCCGGTGATGGCGTGCACGTGGTGTTCCCGCTGTTGATGGGCACCAACCGCGGACGCTATTTCCTGCTTACCGGCCAGGTGCTGTCATCGAAGGAAGCGCAGGATGTCGGCTTGGTGAACGAGGTGCTGCCGCGCGAGCGGCTGCTCGCGCGCGCCTGGGAGCATGCGCGCATGCTGATGCAACGCCCGCCGCTGCTGCGCCGCTATGCGCGTGTGCTGCTTACGCAGGACCTTAAAAAGCGCATGAACGAGTTGCTCGGCTATGGTCTGGCGCTCGAAGGCCTGGCCGCGACACAGCGCGCGGCAAAGTAGGAGGGCAGCTATTTTTTCACTTTGACGCACTTGATCCGAGAT
>CAMDRY010000280.1 GCA_945906975.1 Bordetella parapertussis
CCGGCTGCCAAAGCCAGTTCAAAAGGCGATTCCAAAGCTGAACCCTCGGCCGAACCGCGCACAGCCCCGATAGAGCCCGCGTCGATCGAAGACTTTCAGTTCCAGCAGGCGATGAACCACCTGAAGGGCCTTCCCGTGATCAAGGCGCCGCCGGTGAAGCAGGCCACCGCCGCCGTAAAGTAATCAGGCAGCAGGCGCAAACAAGGCCGGGTCAGTCCCGGCCTTGTGCATTTTGAGAAATGCTTTCCCCAGCAGGCAAACATCAGCAAACATGAACACTGCATCATGAAGATCCACACTTGGCCATGAACGACGCTCAGCTACTGCGCTATTCACGTCACATCCTGCTGCCCGAGATCGATGTGACGGGCCAGCAAAAGATCGTCGCCGCCCACGCGCTGATCGTTGGCGTGGGCGGACTCGGTTCGCCGGCGGCGCTGTATCTCGCCTCGGCCGGTGTCGGCAATATCACGCTCGCCGACGCCGACGAGGTCGACCTCACCAACCTGCAGCGCCAGATCCTGCACACCACGCAGACCATCGGCCGGCCCAAGGTCGAATCAGGCCTGGCAGCGCTCGCGCGCATCAACCCCGAGGTGAAAGTGACGGCGCTACATTCGCGACTAGCCGGTGCCGAGCTCGACGCGCTGATCGCCACCTGTGATGTGGTGCTCGACTGCTGTGACAACTTTGCCACGCGCCATGCCGTCAACCGCGCCTGCGTCAAACACAAAAAGCCGCTTGTGTCGGGCGCCGGCGTGCGCTTTGATGGCCAGCTTGCCGTATTCGACATGCGCCGCGGCGACAGCCCTTGTTACCAGTGCCTCTTTCCGGAGGACGCCGAATTCGAGGAAACACGCTGCGCGGTGATGGGCGTGTTCGCGCCGCTCACCGGCATAATCGGCACCATGCAGGCGGCCGAGGCGCTCAAGCTCATCGCCGGCGTTGGCGAATCGCTGTGCGGCCGGGTGTTGCTACTTGACGCGCTCGCCATGCAGTGGCGCGAAATCCGTCTGAAAAAAGATCCCGGCTGTGCAATATGTGCGTCCTGATATCTCACGCTGACGCAGCCCTGTCGCGATGATCAGACTCACCGAACTGAAGCTGCAGCTCGATCACGCCGAAGGCGCGCTTGGGGCGGCAATTCTCGTCCGTCTGGGCATTGGCGCGGACGCGCTCGAGAGCTTCAGCATCTTTCGCCGCGCGCACGATGCGCGCAAACGCTCGGCCATCGCGCTGATCTACAGCGTCGACGCGCAGGTGAAAAACGAGGCGGCGCTGCTGGCGAAATTCGCCGGCGACCCCCACCTCAAACCAAGCCCGGACATGGCCTATCGCTTTGTCGCCCATGCCACTGGGGCTGCGCAGGGCGCGCCGCGGCCGCTGGTGATCGGCAGCGGGCCCTGCGGACTGTTTGCTGCGCTGATCCTGGCGCAATCGGGCTTTCGACCCATCGTCCTTGAGCGCGGCAAGGCGGTGCGCGAGCGTACCCAGGACACCTGGGGCTTCTGGCGCAAGGGCAAGGATATCGACCCCGAATCGAATGTGCAGTTTGGCGAAGGCGGCGCAGGCACGTTTTCAGACGGCAAGCTGTGGAGCCAGATCAAGGACCGCAAGCACTACGGCCGCAAGGTGCTGACCGAATTCGTCAAGGCCGGCGCGCCGGCCGAGATCATGTACGTGAGCAAGCCGCACATCGGCACCTTCCGCCTTGTCGGCATAGTCGAAAAAATGCGCGCCAGCATCGAGGCGTTGGGCGGCGAATTTCGTTTTGGCAGCCGTGTCGTCGATCTGAACATCGAAGCGGCGCCGGACACGCCGGACAATCCGAACGCGCAGGCGCAGATCCGCGGTGTGCGCCTGGCCGGCGGCGAAATCATCGCCAGCAATCATGTGGTGCTGGCCATAGGCCACAGCGCGCGCGATACCTTTGAAATGCTGCACGCGCGCGGCGTCTATATGGAAGCCAAGCCCTTTTCCATCGGTTTTCGCATCGAGCACCCGCAATCGGTCATCGACGCCTGCCGCTTCGGCAAATCGGCCGGCAATCCGATACTCGGTGCCGCCGACTACAAGCTGGTGCACCACGCCACAAACGGCCGCGCGGTCTACAGTTTTTGCATGTGTCCCGGCGGCACAGTGGTTGCCGCCACCTCGGAGCGCGGCTGCGTCGTCACCAACGGCATGAGCCAGTATTCGCGCAATGAGCGCAATGCCAACGCCGGCATCGTAGTGGGCATCACGCCCGCAGACTATCCGGGCGGCGCCCTGGCCGGCATCGCCTTCCAGCGCAAATGGGAGGAGCGCGCCTTTGCGCTGGGCGGCGGCAATTACAACGCGCCGGTGCAGCGCGTCGGTGATTTTCTCGCCGGCCGGCCCTCGACCGCGCTGGGCGCCGTCATCCCTTCATACCAGCCGGGCGTGACACCCTGCGACCTTGCCACCGCCCTGCCCGACTATGCCATCGCCGCCATCCGTGAGGCGATTCCCGCGCTCGAGCGCCAGCTCAAGGGCTTTGCCATGGCCGATGCCGTGCTGACCGGCGTGGAGACACGGACCTCGTCACCGCTGCGCATCAGTCGCCGCGACGACTACCAGAGCCTCAATACCGCCGGCCTTTATCCGGCCGGCGAGGGCGCGAGTTACGCCGGCGGCATTCTTTCCGCCGCCGTGGACGGCATCGAAGTGGCCGAGGCCGTGGCACTAGACATCGTCCGCCGGAGCTAAGCGCATCAACAACACATCAATGCCAAAAATACCCGATCAAGAAACATTGCACAAAATACGCGCCGCGCTGTTTGCGCAACGCTGGCATTATTTCTTTCACTTTTTTCCAAGCGAGACATCGCATGAGCAACCGTCCTGAAACAAGCGCGGCAACTTATTTCGAACGCACCGAATGCGTCGCCGGCGTGCAAGACATGCGTTTCCAGGAAATGATGCCCGATGTGCTGTCATGGCTTGGTATCACCCGCATAGACAAATTTGTCTCCATGAGCGACATGAAATTCGAGCCCATCGTGCAGGCGGGCATCCAGGTGGTCGAGCACGTCGCCATTCCCGATGAGCGCATCCCCGCCGATGCGCGTGTCGAGATGGACGCCAAAAAAGCAGCGGGCTATTTCACCGCCGATGCGGTGCCCGATGCCGATGAACTAAAGCTCGCCAAAGGCCGCAAGCTGGACGAGTAAGCCTACGCCGCCATCTGGGCCACGCGGGGAATCTGCTGTTTATAAATCCGCAAACAGATGCCCCGGCCCCCCACCTTCCATCCCGTGGATACGCCGGGAATGACGGAACCTATGAAACTGGAACTGACGTGAGCGCCACACCGCAAAAAAAACAAGACCATCGCGGCCATCGCGACCACCGGCACGATTCCACCGAAGACAATCCCGCGGCACGCGAACTCGCCGCCACCCTGCTCAACGCCGCCGCTGTTCGCCGGCGCTGCCGGCTGTTGTTCGAAGCGGGCCGCCACGACGCGCTGACGCACTTTAGCCTGCACCTGGACAAGCTCGAGCACACGGCAGATTTCGTGCTCGACACCATGCGCGCCGCCTATCCGACGCTGGCCATTCCGTACCACAGCCGCTGGCGCCACTTTGGCGTCGGCGGCGTTGATCGCTGGGCGAAGCTTGCGCCACGCACCGCGGCCGATGCGCGCGAGCAGTTGCGCGTGCAGTTTGAGCTGGCCATCACCAGCGTGCTGCTCGATGCCGGCGCCGGTCCGCACTGGCGCTACCGCGAGGCGGGCGGCGGCGAGTACGCGCGCTCGGAAGGTCTTGCGGTGGCCAGCTTCCACCTGTTCGCATCCGGTGCGTTTTCTTCAGCATCGCATACGCCCCTGCGCGCCGACGCCGACAGCCTCGCCGCATTCAGCGAAGACAAGCTCGCCGATGCGTTTCAGGCCGGCGCGGACAATCCGCTCGAAGGGCTGGCCGGCCGCGCCGCGCTGATCCGGCGCCTGGGCGAGGCGGTGCGCACACAAGCGGCCGTTTTTGGCGCACAACGCCCGCGCCTGGGCGCCCTCGCCGACCATTTCATAACACTGTCCAAAGAGGGCGCAATGCCGGCAACGCAGATTCTGGAGACCCTGCTGGTCGCCCTCGGGCCGATCTGGCCCGGGCGCATCGTGCTGGGCGGCATCTCGCTTGGCGATGTGTGGCGGCACCGCCAGGCGCGCACCGGTGATGCAAGCGACTGCCTGGTGCCGCTGCACAAGCTGTCGCAATGGCTTTCGTACTCGCTGGTCGAGCCGCTGGAGCAGGCCGGCATCCGCGTCACCGGCCTCGACGGCCTCACCGGCCTGGCCGAGTACCGCAACGGCGGCCTGTTCATCGACAGCGGCGTCATTGCGCCGCGCAATCCCAGGCTGCTGCTCGAGGCGCTGCCCGCGGACGCCGAGGCGGTGGTCGAGTGGCGCGCCCTCACGCTGATCCTGCTCGATGAAATCGCCAGACCCATACGCGCAACGCTGGGCCTCGATGCACTGAGCCTGCCTCTTGCCAAGGTGCTTGAAGGCGGCACCTGGGCCGCGGGCCGGCGCATCGCGCGCGACAAGCGCCCCGATGGCACGCCGCCGCTCAACATCATCAGCGACGGCACGGTGTTTTGAGCCCCGCCGTTTTTTTCACTTTTCACTCATTCACTCATTCACCGCTTTTCGGGAGCAGATCATGGCAGGCAAGGTCGTATTCATAGATCACCCGCTGGTGCAGCACAAGCTGACGCTGATGCGCCGCAAGGAAACCTCCACCGCCAGCTTTCGCCGCTTGATGAGCGAGATCGGCACCTTGCTCGGCTACGAGGCCACCCGCGA
>CAMDRY010000281.1 GCA_945906975.1 Bordetella parapertussis
GTCGACGCAGCGACCAATAAGCCCGATCGAGAGGGGAATTTTCACAAAACATCGCGCCAATTGATCGCTGATCGCTTCTCGCTCTGGTGGTAAAGTCAGTGCATGGGGAAAAAAGTGGTTTGAATCTCCTATACACCGACGCCGAGACGACTCGGGAACCGCACAAGAACCGCCATGCCCATCGATCTGCAGATGCAACCCTGGCGCCCCGTCCCTAGACCGCCGGCGCAAACCTCGGTGTGGATGACGGAGGCGCTAGCCAGCGAGCAGGCCCTGCCACCAGACCCGCTGCAGGAAGCTGTCAGTGCCGACATCTGCATCGTCGGGGGCGGCTTCACCGCGTTCTGGACTGCACTGCGCTTGCTCGAGCAAGCCCCGTCGCTGTCGATCACGATCGTCGAAGCCGGCCTGTGCGGGCAAGGCGCGAGCGGGCGCAACAGTGGTGCGATCGGGCACTGGTGGGGGCGCCTGCCGACCCTGGTGCGGCTGCTCGGCAAAAACGATGCGCTGCAGGTACTGCGTGCCAGCGTCGACATCCTGGAAGACATTCGCAGTTTCGTCACCGCCCACGCGATCGACTGCGACCTCCGACTGGAGAGGTCGGTGTGGTCCACCACCTATCCGGCACAGGCGGGCGCATGGCTGCCGATGTTCAAGGCCGCGGAGGCCGCCGGGGTGGCACCGCCGCACCGGCCACTGTTGGCCGCGGACATGCGCGCCCTGTTTGGCGACGCGCCGTACTACCAGGGCGTGGCCGAGGATGGCGCGCTGCGGGTGCAGCCGGCCAAGCTGCTGCGCGCATTGCGGCGTCTGGCCATGGAGCGGGGCGTGCGCGTCCACGAAGCCTCGCCCGTCACCCGCATCACCGGCGAAGCAGCACACGTGTGCGTGCGTACTGCGCACGGCAGCGTGCGCGCCGGCAAGGTGCTGCTGGCGGCCAACGCATGGATGGCGCACCTGCCGGAGATCCGGCCCTTCGTCGCCGTCACCTCCAGTGACCTGGTGGTGACCGCGCCGATCCCCGAACTACTGAAGGCGCGCGGGTTGTTGAAGCGGCCCGGCGGCATCAACTCGCGCATGATGCTCAACTACGGCAGCCTCACGCCCGATGGCCGCGTCTACCTGGGCCGGGGCGGCGGCAGCATCGCCTGGGGCAACCGTGTCGGGCCGGACTTCGATTTCAGCGCCCGCATGACGGCCGAGGTGGAGCAGGATTTCCGTTACCTCTATCCGGAGCTGCGCGATGTGCCCATCGCCGCGGCCTGGTCCGGTCCGATCGATCGCTCAACGACCGGGCTGCCATGGTTCGGCCGCATGGCAGCCGATCCGCGCGTGCACTACGCCGTGGGCTATAGCGGGCATGGCATGGGCGCGTCGGCACTCGGCGGCCGGGTGCTGGCCTCGCAACTGCTGGAGCGCGACGACGCATGGGTCGCGCTCGGTGCACTGCTGGCACGGGCGCGCAGCGGCTGGTACCCGCCCGAGCCCATTCGTTTTGGCGCAGCGCACGCGATTCGCGGTGCAGTCGCGCGCCGCGACGTGGCGCTGCACCACGGCCGCACGCCCTCGCTGCTTGACGCGCGGCTGGCGGCCATGGCCATGAGCAGCCTGCCGGACCGGCTGCGGTTCGGATCAGGCCCTGAATGCGTAACATCACCATCGAGCAGCACATAAAGGATCCAACCCCATGACACATCGATTCGCCCTCAGCGGCACCGACCCGGCCTGGACGCCGATTGCCCAGGCGCCCGGCACCGCCAGCACGCCGGTGCCCACGGATCGGGCGCAGCAGCCGTTCCGACTCGCGAAGTGGAAGGCCGAGCCCGGCATCTATGACAGACCGAATGGCATGAATTGGTCCGAAACCTTCGTCGTCTACGCCGGCCGCGGCCGCCTGCGCACCACCGGGGAAACGGTGGAGCTGGCGCCGGGCGTCGCGGTCGATCTGCGCAAGGGTGCGCCGTACGTCCTCGAGATCGATACGCCGCTGGAGAAGTTTGCCGTCATCACCCTCGAATGAGCCCACCGCGTTCCCGCCACAACCCCGGAGAAAAATCATGAGTAGAAAATTCTGCAGCCTGCTGTGCGTTGCCATGCTTGTCTGCGCACCGTTGTCCTCGCTGGCGCAAGCCTGGCCGAGCAAACCCGTGAAGGTCGTGCTGCCCGGGGCGCCAGGCAGCAGCGCGGACCAGATCACGCGCATGCTGGCCGAGCGCCTGAGCAAGCGTTGGGGTCAGCCGGTCGTGATCGAAAACAAGCCGGGTGTTGCCACGCGCCTGGGGGCGGAGCTGGTGGCGCGTGCGGCGCCGGACGGATACACGCTGCTGTCCACCTTCGCGTCGCACTCGAAGATGAAGCTGACCTATCCCGACGCACCCGATCCCTTGAAGGACTTCGCGCCCATCACGCGTTATGCCGAGGCAGAACTCGCTTTCATCGTGCGCAGTGACTCGCCGTACAAGTCTTTCAAGGAATTGACTGCTGCGGCGAAAGCATCGAGCAAGCCGCTGCAATACGCCCACTTCGGCATCGGCTCCTCCTACCATGTGTTCGGACTGATGATGGCTCGCGAGGCGGGATTCAAGGTGCTGCCGGTGGCCTACAAGGGCGAGACGCAGCAGATGACCGACCTGCTCGGCGGTCACATCGAGTCCAGTTTCAATTCCGTGGGCAATGCCTTGCCGCAGATCCAGGCGGGAAAAGTGCGGGCACTGGCCGTGATCGCGCCCGCACGTTCAAAGCCGCTGCCGGATGTGCCTACCTTTGCCGAACTCGGCATCCCGGGCATGACCAACGGTGGTTGGTTCGGCTTTCTCGCGCCCGTCGGCACCCCTCAGGCGATCGTCGACAAGGTTGCGGCCGACATCAAGACCATCCTGCAGGACCCGGCCGTTGCCCAGACCATCCGCGACCTCGGGGTAGAGCCGATCGGCTCCAGTCCGCGCGAGTTCTCCCAGCTGATCGAGCGGGATGTGCAGCTGTGGACCAGGACGCTTGCCGAGTTCAATTTCAAAATTGAGTAGGACGCCCTCGCCAGGGCCTCTTGCGAGCGGCCCTGGCTGAGGCTGCTGTTCGTGCGCCGCTGCTGGCGCGCCTCGCATTGCACAACTGCATGGAACATCAAATGAACTCCTGGCAAGTCGGTTCGGTAAAGGTAACCCGGGTAGAGGAGCGGATCTGCAACACCTCGTCCACGCCCGAGCAGTTCCTCATGGGACTGCGCCGCGACGTGCTCGAGCAATTTCTGTTGCGCGCGCCCCACCACTATTCGCGTGAACATGACCGGCTGGTCGTGAGCATGCACTCATGGCTGATCCGCTCCGGTGGCAAGGTGATCCTGCTGGAGGCCTGCTGCGGCAACCACAAGGAACGGCCCTGGTCACCTCATTTTCATCAGCTCGACACACCGTACCTCGCCAATCTGGCCGCAGCGGGCGTGACACCGGAGGACGTTGACATCGTCCTGTGCACCCATCTGCACACAGACCACGTGGGCTGGAACACACGCCTGGAGAACGGCCGCTGGGTACCCACCTTCCCGAATGCCAAATACCTTTTCAGTGACCTCGAAGACGCGCGCTGGAACCCGCAGCGCAACGCGGAGCTGACAGCGAATCACGCGGCGGTCTACGAAGACAGCGTGTTGCCGGTCGTGCGCGCCGGGCAGGCCCAGTTGCTGGAGGACAGCGTGCATGCGCTCGACGGGCTGCTCAGTATCGAGCCCGCGCCCGGTCACACGCCGGGCCACGTGGTCCTGAAGCTGGTCGACGACCACGCGGGTGCGCTGTTCTGCGGCGATGTGCTGCACCACCCCGTGCAGGTGGTGCGACCCGACTGGGTCAACGGCTTCGACCAGAACCCGCAGCAGGCAGTGGAAACGCGCATGAAGGTGCTGGCCTGGTGCGCCGATGAGAAAGCGCTGCTGTTCCCGACCCATTTCGCAGCGCCCCATGTCGCCGCCATCCACCGCGAAGGCGATGGCTTCGAGCTTGAGTTCGCCCCCGCGACGCTGGCTTAGACAGTACGCCCGGGTGCGTTGCGGCACGCATCAGCGCTAGGAACTCGAAACGCCTGTGCCGCGACATCTCGCGCTCGACCAACGCCAATGGCCGCTTTATGGAGCGGGCTATGACCGCTTGGGGTCGGAACCCGACTTTGCTCGCTGTGCGCTAGCGGCCAGGAGCAGACAGTCAGTACTGTCTGCCGGATAGCAGCCGTTCAGGTAACAAATCATCAACATATTGCCAGCAATCAATCGCCTTACTATAATGCTATACGTAAGGACAAAAGGAGAATGCAATGTCAAACGACGCCACGCTTACTAGCAAAGGTCAAACAACGATTCCCAAGGAAATTCGGGATAGTCTTTCCATGAAGGCCGGAGACCGGATGACGTTCACGTTGATGCCAGATGCCACAGTAGTCATGCGAGTGAAGACCAAAAGCGTCATCGAACTGGCGGGTGTTTTGCACAAAAAGGGTCGCAAGCCTGTTCCGGTTGAGCAGTTGTCGCGGTGATGCTGGGGGTCGATACTAATGTTCTCGTTCGCTTCCTGGTTCGGGATGACGAAGCTCAGTTTGAGAAGGCACGAAAGCTGATCAAGCGTGAAGTCGCGGCGGGGCAGCGCGT
Organism: Bordetella parapertussis; assembly: GCA_945906975.1. The sequence continues at coordinate 4,631 of CAMDRY010000281.1, forward strand.
TTTCGTAAGTCAGTTGGTACTCCTCGAAACCGAATGGGTGCTGCGAAGCCGATACAGCCTGCCGAGGAATCTGATCATTCAAACCATCTCGAGCTTGCTCGAAGCGACTGATGTTCGATTCGAGGATGAGCCTGCCATCGAGGAGGCTCTTTTCATCTGGAAGGATACGACCTCCGATTTCGCCGATTGTGT
>CAMDRY010000282.1 GCA_945906975.1 Bordetella parapertussis
TCCTCAGCCTGGCCCGGCTCAGCACGATCGGTGACGGCCATCGCATCAGCGTCGGCAAATGACGCAGCCGATACCCTGGGCGCAACAGCAGCGGAACTCAAGGCGGCGGGCGCGCCAAGGGCGGCACCGATTTGCGCCACTTCCACAGCGTTGAAATCGGGCAGCACTGATGGCGTCAGCGCCAATGTGGCCAGCCTCGCCGGCGAATCGGCCATTGCGGGCGGCGGCGGTAGCGCGCCACCGCTTTGCGCCTCTACTGCCGCGGGCTCGCCCGATCCGGCGGCCAGGGATGACTGCGCAATGATGCTCGCCACCTCGGTCGGCGACCAACTGCGCCCGCCTTCCACGCTGATACTGGCCAGCTGGCTGGCGCCGCCGGCAAACCAGCCCAGCACACGCACGCTCGCCTGCAGCGTCTGCGCCCCGCCGAGGGCGGTCTCGACCAGATCAAGTTGCAAGTCGTGGCCGGCGCGCTGCATGCGCAAGTCCGCCGCAGACGCCCCGACGCCGGGTGCGCGCTCAAACACCAATGTATCGGTGGCGCCTGCCTCGAGCACCAGCTCGCTGGCCTCGCCGGCAAAGGCGCAGATTGTCACGCTGTCACTGCCGCCGCCGGTGATGATACGGCCGGCGCCCAGGGTGATGCGGATCGCATCATCGCCACTGCCGGCGTCAACATTGACCGGTCCGGAAACGCTGATGGCATCGTTTCCCGCGCCACCGCGAATAAACCCGCCGACGGTCTGCATGTAGGTGGCCGACCATTCAATCGTATCGCCACCCTCCCCACCGTCAATATCGACCGGCCCTTCGGCGACAATTGCGTCGTCCCCGGCGCCGCCGAAAACGAACAGCTTGCCGGTGTCGTTCTGCTCCCCGGCGTCGATGTCGTAATCCGGGACTTCGAGCAGAATGCTGTCATTGCCTTCACCGCCGTCGACATGGCCATTGATGCTGCTGACAAAAATGGCGTCGTCACCCCCGCCACCCAGCACCAGCAGATAGCCGCCGCCCGCGCTTACGCCGCAGCTCGCCACCAACGTATCGTCACCACTGCCGCCATCGACATAATCGAAGCCCGCCACCGATCCGTTATACGAGGTCAGCGTGTCATTGCCGTCGCCGCCGGAAAGATAGTTTGCGTAGCCGGCGCTAACCGCGTTCTCAGCATCAGCATCAACATCAGCATCAACAACCATATCTTGACTGTACAAAACGTCATTGCCGGCACCGCCATAAAAAGCGTCGTTGCCACCGAAGACGTCCTGCAGGCTGTCATTGCCCTCGCCGCCATCAAGCAAATCGTCCCCCGGCCGGCCGAGCAGTACGCGCAGTTCCGGCGGCAGGCGAAAACCCGCGAGACCAGGCGCGTCGCCCTCGATGAAGTCATCGCCCTCTTCGCCGCGCAGCGTATCGGAACCGTAGCCGCCAAAGATGCGGTCATTACCGCGCCCGCCCGAGAGCGCGTCGTCGTAGAAGCCCTGGAGACTTTCGCCATAAGCGAGGCCAAGATAATCGCGCAAGGCCGCCTCGAAGCCATGCCCGGCGGCGTCGTCGTAAAGCAAGGATTGCCCCGAGAACGTGCGCCCCTCGGCCGCCACCTGGAGCGACGTCCCGGGCGACACCCCGCGCAGCGCCGACCAGGCGTCCAGCGACACTCTTTGCAGCCTCGCCAAGTCCGCCGCTGTGGCGCCAAAAGAAGTGCTGAAGTCGGCCGGGCCACCGGGGCCGAAAACCGCGATTACAGCGCGGCCAAAGTCGCCGTACAAAACGTCGTTACCCTTGCCGCCGACAATGCGGTCGCGGCCACCCCCGCCGTAAAGCACATCCGCGTCGCTGGCGCCCTCAAAGGGAACATAGCCCGCGCCCAGGTCGCCGCCAAAAATAAAGTCGTCACCGCCATCGCCGAAAAACGTGTCGCTATAGTGATACGCGCCGTGATACACGTCCTTACCGCCCCAGCCACGATAGTGCTCGCCCAGAACCTCAATCACGACTCTGCGATCGGCATCGTTGCCGACCGATGGGAAAGCGAGGTCCACCTCGCCATACGAAAAAACGTCGTTGCCGGCGCTGCCAAAATACAGGCCGGCAGCATCCGGATCCTGATCATCGAAGACGACATTGTCAGGAAAGGAATAGCGCGAATATTCAAAATCCGCCACCGGCAAGCCGGAAGACGCCACGCCCTCGAGCACGATGCCAAGGTCGCCGTTGTGGAAGTTTTCAATATGCAGCGCATCGCCGATGACCAGCGTGCCGGCCGCATCGAGGTCACCAACAAAGGAAAGCTTGAAACCGCCCTCCTCGTTGACATAGCTGTTCCCCGATTGCCTTGCGCCGCCGGCAACCGGCTCGCCCGAAAGGAAAACCTGCCCCGCGCCATCGGCATCGCGAATAACAACCCGGCCTTCACCCGCCTCGGCGTAATAGCGGTCAAACCCGCCGCCGCCATCCAGCACATCGGTGCCGCCACCGGCGATAAGCGTATCGTCGCCACCGCCGCCCAACAGCCTGTCATTGCCGCTGCCGCCGTCAAGCGTGTCCGCGCCCAGGCCGCCCTCGAGATAATCGTCGCCGGCCCGTCCGCTCAGGCTGTCGTCGCCGGAGGCGCCGAACAGGCTGTCACCGACAGCCGACCCGCTGGTCACCAGCGACTGGCCGTCGCCGCCGAACACAATGCGCGCCGTGGTACTGTCACGCGGGCCGAAAATAATATCGCGCGGCCGGTCTTCAAAATGCCCGCCGATCGCCCCGGCATTGATGCTGCCGTCGACGAGGTTGTAATCGAGCAGTGCATGCAGCATGTGTGAGCGCGACTGCAGCCACTGTGCCGAAAGGCCAAGGCCGCTTGCGGCGTCAAAGTCATCCAGCCGCCCGCCGATGTTGTGCCGTGCGTAATCGATCCCGGTCAGGGCAAAAGGGTTGAGTTCCCGCAGCGCGTAGCGATAGGCCATATCGGTGCTGGCAAGCGTGAACAATTGCGCCGCCGACTTGCCGACAAGCGCTTCAACGCCCAAGTCGCCGGCCGCTGCAGGCAGCGCATCGCGAATGGCGATGATGCGGCTATGCAAGCCGTCGCGGTCATCGGCAAGTTCCCGCGCGATGGGCGCGTAGCCGGGCAGCAGCAGCCGGCCAAAGGTATTCACCACCGACTCGAGCGTGAACCGCGCATCGGACTCGGCGGCCTTGAACACCCCCAGCAGCGACACGCCAAGCTCCCCTGCGGTTTGCATCTTGAGGCGATTATCCGCGCGGATAAACAAATCGTAGACGGCGGCGCTGTCTGTCATTTGCTTCGCGCCATGCCCGCCCACGTCGCTGATGCTCTCGGTATAGATTTGGCTGCGCCCGCCGATCTGGGCATAGACCAGCTCGCCGGACACCACGTTCGGCCCGGCTGAGCCGTAGATATTGCTTACCCGGGCAGCATCGAAGGACTTCGCATGGCCGGCAAGGACATCGAAAAATCGGCTGACGCTGTCGCTGTCGCGCGTCCCGGCGCCATTGACGGTGTAGACCTCGCTGACAATGCCCGAAAAGAGACGCTGAAACGCCGTCGCAAGATGGCCGCCAAGACTGTGGCCGGTCACCGCGACATTGGATACCGGTCCATTAATAACACCGAGCCCGGCGTTCGCCTGGTCAAAAAATTCGATGCGGCGGAAACTGCTGTCCCTGCCGGGCAATGTCACCGCCGCGAACAAACCGGCGCTGAGCGGGTCATTCGTTTCAGCAATGCGCGCAAGGCGCACCGTTGCACCGGAGCTGGCGGTGAGCTGTTTCCAATAATTGTAAAGATCGACAATCTGGTGCAGGGCGGCGCCTTCTAAAACTATGCCACCGAGATCGGCCTGAACAAGATCTACGCCGGCTTGCGCGAAGGGCTCGGTTCCACGGATTGCAAGCGTCAGACCCGTGCCGCTATTACTCCCGGCTGCTTGAAATAACGTTGCTGAGAAACCACTATCCCTATTCGAGAGATGATAAAGCAACGAGAAATTTCGTCGCAGATCAATAATTTGTATTTGAGATACATCCTCCGCAGCAAGCGCACGCTTTACTTCGTCTGGAATCGGCGTGGCTTCCTGAAAGCTTCCATAGCTGGCCTCAGCCAGCAATGCCATTTGGGCAATTTTTGGATTGGTCATTTTTGCTCTCGGCCTAGTTTTGCCCATGCAGATACGTATGATGCAAATTGCGGCCCGACGCGAAGAGCTTCGTCCTCACAACCCTCTCGCTTAAGCCAAAACTTCCAAGCGGCCGCACCGCCGACACCTAACGAGGGATATCCAGCACGAAAATCAGCATATCGCGCCAATACTTTGCCGCTTTTTAAATCGACGATCCGCGCACTTTCACGCTTAACCGACAAAACAATGTTCTTGGCGGCTATCCGCTCCGAAACAATTCGTTGATTCAATGGAAATCGTTCTAGATCGCCAATCTGAGTAAATTTCGCTTGTGGGTCATATCGCAACTCCTGCACCACCTCTGCGTTCTCGGCCTTCCACTGCTCAATCGTTTTATAGACCTCAAACTTCGCCTCCGTCGCGCAGTAGTATTGATGCGCCACTACCGTCGGAATCCAGTCCCAGAACGGGATGAGGTAGAACACCAGCGCGACAAGCCCGCCGCGCACCCAGCGCTGTTTTGTGGCAAGACCGGCTTCGCGCGCAGAGCGCAGCGTCGCGCGCACAAACAAAATGGTGATCGCGAGGTAGGCGATGAGAATCCCGAATATGACCAGAGCGAGCATACAGTCGGTCCTTAGTCAATTAATGGGGCGGTGGCGGATCAGCTCGAAGCA
>CAMDRY010000283.1 GCA_945906975.1 Bordetella parapertussis
AACCAGGCCGGCGAGGATAACCGCAACGTTGCGCGTATGGCTTTGCTGCTGGCCGGCTTTCCGGATACGATTCCTGGCATGACGGTCAACCGCCTGTGCGGCTCCAGCCTTGAGGCGGTGGGCACCGCGGCGCGCGCCATCAAGGCCGGCGAGGTGCGGTTCCTCATTGCCGGCGGCGTGGAGAGCATGTCGCGCGCCCCCTTTGTCATTCCCAAGGCCGACAGCGCTTTTTCACGCACGGCCAAAATAGAGGACACGACCATAGGCTGGCGTCTGGTCAATCCGCTGATGAAAGCCAAGTACGGCATTGACTCAATGCCCGAGACGGCCGAGAACGTGGCGGTCGAGTTCAAGATCGACCGCGCCTCGCAGGATGCCTTTGCGCTGCGCAGCCAGCAGCGCTACGCCGCCGCGCACGCCGCAGGCTTTTTCAACAGCGAACTGGTGCCCGTTTCGATCGCGCAGAAAAAAGGCGATCCGAAAATGGTCACCACCGACGAGCATCCGCGCGCCGACACCACCATTGAGACGCTGACCAGGCTCAAGGGCGTGGTCAGGCCCGACGGTAGCGTTACCGCCGGCAACGCCTCGGGGGTGAACGACGGCGCTTGCGCCATGATCATCGCCAGCGAAGCGGCGGCCAGGCAGCATGGCCTGAGGCCGCGCGGGCGCATCCTTGGCATGGCCACCGCCGGCCTCGCGCCGCGTATCATGGGCTTTGGCCCGGCGCCGGCCTCGAAAAAAGTCCTCGCAATGCTGGGCCTGAAAATCGGCCAGATGGACGTGATCGAACTCAATGAGGCCTTTGCCGCACAAGGCCTCGCCGTCACGCGCGACCTCGGCCTGCCCGATGATGCGCCGCACGTGAACCCCAACGGCGGCGCCATTGCCATCGGCCACCCGCTGGGCGCATCGGGTGCGAGGCTCGTGACGACCGCGCTCAACCAGCTCGAGCGCACCAAGGGTCGCTACGCGCTTTGCACCATGTGCATTGGTGTGGGGCAGGGCATCGCCCTGGTCATCGAGCGCGTCTGATTTCAACAGAGGTAAAACAGAACCTGTTCAAAGGAGGAATGGCATGTCTCATGTGAAAGTTTCCGACCTGGCTTTTGGCCGCCTGCAGTCACCCAGTCTTGATGAGGCCGAGGAGTTCCTGACGGCCTTCGGCATGGTGCGTTCCGACCGCACCAAGGATGCGCTGTACATGCGCGGCACCGACCCGAACCATCACATCCATGTCACGCACCTCGGTCCGTCGAAGTTCGTCGGCCTGGCGTGGTTCGTGGAAAACGAAGACCAGCTCCGGCAATTCGCCAAGGCGCCCGGCGCCTCCGGTATCGAGAATATCGACGAGCCGGGTGGCGGCAAGCGCGTGCGTATCAGCGATCCACACGGCTACCAGATGGAGGTGCTGTGCGGCCTCGCACAGTTGCCCAAGCTGCCGATCCGCAAAAACCTGGTCAACACCGGTGATGTCAAGGTGCGTCAGGGCGAACTGATGCGCCTCGAGCGCGGGGCGTCGCAGGTCAAGCGCGCCGCCCACGCGGTGATCATGACCCCCAATGCCGCCGAGAAGGTGAAGTGGTACCGCGAGATGTTTGGCCTCGTCTGCTCCGACGAAGTCTATGCCGGTGCCAAGGACCATATCATCGCCTCGTTCAATCGCTGCGATCAAGGCGAGACCTATGTCGACCATCATGTTTTTCTGTGTATCGAGGGGCCCAAGGCCGGAATCAACCACCTGTCTTTCGAGTCACAGAATATCGACGATGTCATGCTCGGCCACGAGCATTTGGTCAAACAGGATAAATACAAGCATGTCTGGGGCATAGGCCGCCATGTGCTGGGCAGCCAGGTGTACGATTACTGGCAGGATCCATGGGGCCGCGTGCACGAACACTGGAGCGACAGCGACATGCTTAATATCCACGCCAAGACCAACCTGCTGCCAGCCGAGGAAGGGCTCAACTCGCAGTGGGGCGAGGCGGTGCCGCAAGAGTTCATCACCCACGCCATCCCATAGGCGGTTTCGGCGCGCGTTGTTGCATGGGCGGGGCTCTGCGCGCAATCCCCCGCCCTCTCCACGGATGGCGGCGCGGGAGCGGTCGACGCCAGAAACTCTAGGCTAGGACGATATGATGCGCAGCAAAGAGCGTTTCCTCACCACCCACACCGGCAGCCTGCCGCGTCCCGAAGACCTCATCCGGATGATGTATGCGAAGGAAGAGGGGGTGCCGGTGGATCATGACGCGCTGGCGGGGCGCGTCAAATCGGCTGTCGCCGAGGTGGTCAAGGCGCAGATCGATGCCGGCGTGGACCTGGTGAACGACGGCGAGCTGAGCAAGCCGAGCTACGCCACTTACATCAAGGACCGCCTGAATGGTTTTGGCGGCACCGGCAACACCTTTGTCTATCAGGATCTCGCCGCGTTTCCAACGCTAGAAAAGCGCGTGTTCGGCGACCCCGGCCGTTCGCGGCGCAAGACGCCGGCCTGTAACGCGCCGATAACGGTGCGCGATGCCAAGGCGGCCGTGACCGATGCCGGTAACCTCAATGCGGCACTGGCGGGGAAAAAAACGCATGGCGGTTTCATGAGCGCCGCCTCGCCGGGTGTGGTGTCGCTGTTTTTTCGCAACGATTATTACCCCAGCCAGGAAGCCTACCTAGAGGCCATCGCTTCGGCCATGCGACATGAATACGAGGCGGTGGCCAAGGCCGGTTTCGTGCTGCAACTGGATTGCCCCGACCTCGCCATGGGCCGGCATATCCAGTACGCCGACCTGTCCACCGCGGAATTCCGCAAGCGCATGCACATGCACATCGAGGCACTCAATCATGCCGTCGAGAACATCCCGGCCGAGCAGTTGCGTATGCATTTGTGCTGGGGCAATTACGAAGGACCGCACCACTGCGACGTGCCGCTCGCCGACATCGTCGATGTCGTGTTCAAGGCCAAGCCGAGCGCGATTTCGTTCGAGGCCTCCAACCCGCGCCACGCGCACGAGTTCACGGTGTTCGAAACGGTGAAGCTGCCCGAGGGCAAGGTGCTGATTCCGGGCGTAATCGAATCGAAGACCAATTTCATCGAGCACCCCGAGCTTATCGCACAGCGCATCGGCCGCTACGCCGATCTGGTCGGTCGCGAAAATGTCATCGCCGGCAGCGATTGCGGCTACGGCACCTGGGTCGGTCAGGCCGCGGTCGACCCGCAGGTGGTCTGGGCCAAGCTCGCCGCCATGGCCGAGGGCGCCCGCATTGCCTCGGCGCGGTACTGGAAGCGCTAATCCACAGCCACGCAGCAGGCGATATGCCCAAAGTGCCGGGTTGGGCGGCATGAATGGAATTTCCCAACCCGCCACCCTTCACGAAACTTCACCAACCACGAAACTTCACCAACCACGAAACTTCACCAACCACGAAACTTCACCGACCACCAACCTTCACCAACATTGGCGAAAATTCCAGGAGAAAAATATGCACAAGACCAAGGCAGTTAGAACGATTCTGGCCGCAGCCCTGTCGGTCATGGCGTTGCAGGCTGGCGCGCAGACCTATCCCGCCAAGCCGGTGCACGTGATTATTTCATTTACGGCCGGGAGTTCCACCGACATTGTCGGACGGCTGGTAACGCAAAAATTGTCCGAGATATGGGCGCAACCGGTGCTGGTCGACAACCGCGCCGGCGCGGGCGGTTCGATCGGTACCAATCTGGTGGCCAAGGCGGTGCCGGACGGCTACACCTTGTTGATCAATTCGACTGCGCATACGGTGAACCCGGCCATTTACGCCAAGCTGCCTTACGACACGACCAAGGATTTGATCGATATCGTGCCCTTGTCGATACAGCCCAATGTGCTGGTGGTCGAGACGAGTTCGTCCTACAAATCGGCGATGGACATCGTTAACGCGGCGAGGGCCAAGCCCGGCGCCATCAACTGGGGGCATGCCGGGGTCGGTAGCGGCACCCATCTCAGTACGGAAAAATTCATCGCCGCGACCAAGATCGACGTCACGCAGATTCCGTTCAAGGGCACGCCCGAGGTGCTTGCGGCGCTGTTCAGCAAATCGGTGGATTGTTACTGGGGTCCGATCTCGGCGGTGATCTCCAGTATCAAGTCGGGGCGCCTGCGCGCCCTTGCCGTTAGCACGCCCAAACGAAACAGCCAGCTGCCCGATATCCCGACCACCGGCGAGGCCGGTATCAGCGGCGCCGATTCGCCGCTGTGGTTTGGCCTGTGGGCGCCCGCGGGAACGCCGGCGCCTGTCATCGCCAAAATTTCGGCCGACACGCGCAAGGCCCTGAGCGATCCGGGGGTGCGTGAAAAACTTGCCAACCTGGGCAACGACGTGATGGATATGTCGCCCGATGAGTTCGCGCGCTATGTGCGTAATGAAATCGCCGAATACGACCGCGTCATCAAGCGCACCGGCATCAAGCCGCAGTAAGCACCCCGCATTTCGGGCCGTGGCACGGCTGGAGAGTCGCGCCTGGAGCGGGTTTCCAGCCTTTTCCCCCTCCGGACTATTAAGCCCTGGCGCCGGAAGCCTCGACGACGAGGCGCCACTTGGCCAGTTCGCCGCTCATGAACTTGCCGAACTCTTCCGGTGTGCTGCCCACCGGTTCGGCGCCCTGGCCGATGAGTTGGTTGCGCAGTTCCGGCACGGCGAGCGCCGCCGACCAGTGCTGCGCGGTGAGGCGTTTGAAGGGCTGCATGCTCAGCCTCCGGTTTTTGCGTTGAGGTTTGCCGCCAGCCAGTCGCCGATGTAATCGATGACCAGTTGGCGGTTGTCGACCTGGCA
>CAMDRY010000284.1 GCA_945906975.1 Bordetella parapertussis
TGATTTAGCCATTATGGGGGCAAGCGCGCAACCCTCGTACACAAGTCGTCGAACTTCATCATAATGATTGCAGCACCGGGGCCCGCAATCCGTGCGCGTGGCGGGCCAGCAGCGTTGGCAGTACAAATTCAAGGACAGGCAATGGCCGCCCCCAGAAGACAGATGAAGTTCGCCGTGTTCATGACGGGCGATTCGCATTACCACATGGCCGGCTGGCGCCACCCCGAAGCCTACGCCGATGGCGGGCTGAATTTCAAACACTGGGCCGAATACGCGCGCACCATGGAGCGCGGCAAGCTCGACATGCTCCTCATCGCCGACACCATCGGGACGCCGGGCTCCGATGATCGCGAGCAACTGAGCTTCACCTCGAAAATTGACCGCTTCGAACCCCTGACGGTGCTGACCGCCTTGTCGCAGGTCACGTAGAGGCTGGACCCGCTCAGGGCATAGACCAATTCATCCTGCTTCGCATACGAGTGTCGCAGCGCCGACATAGAACCCGGTTTCAGCCGCGTCAGGTTTGCGCCAAAATTCGACAGACCAAACACCTCGCCCAGCGCACGTTTCTCGCGCCCCTTGACGCGCGCCGCGAAAGGCTCGGGATAAATCGAGCGTGTGCGCGACGGTACTGTCTCCGCGAGTATGGCGATGGGGTGGGTTGAGTCTGGCATGAATGCTCCTCGTTGATTATTTTGTCCCTTAATTTATGACACTGCCGCCAAGGCACACCTCGAGCCAGGGCTACTCCCCGGGGTGCCTCCGTGGGGCGCCGCGCTGGGGGGCCACTCTGCGGATTTACCCACTGCTGCCAGCAGTTTGACCATCCCCATCCAGCAGCCAGTCCATCGCCTGTACTACGGCAATCCCCTTGATCGCCGGTGCGCGCACCGCCGGCTCCAGTGTGACCAGCAGGCTGCGGGCCTTGGGGTACTCCAGGCGGGCTTCTTGCAGGGCGCGCACCTCGCGTAGAAGTGTCGCAGCATCATGAATGTCCGCGCACACCTGAATCAAGGTTTGGTGGCGGTCGTGATGGGTTGCCAGAAAATCGACTTCGTACCCCGATGCGGTGCGCACATAGGCCACAGTTGCGCCGCGCCGCAGACATTCGTGCAGGACAATGGTTTCGAGGGCATGGCCGGTGTTGGGTTGGTCTATAGAATCGAACAAGGCCATCAGGCCGGTGTCCGCCGGGTAAATTTTGCGGGGGTTGACCTGGCGGCGGCGCTCCGATTCGGTGGCGATGCAAATGCTGGTCAGCAGGAACGTGTCCTACAGATGCGCCAGGTATTCATGCAGGCGCTCTTTGCCAACGGCGACCCCGCGTGATTTGAGGTCGTTGAAAAATTTGTTGATGCTAAAGCTGCCTGCCGTATTGCCGAGCAGTTGCTGCACCAGCCAGCGCAGCACTTGCGGTTGACTGACATTGTGGCGCTCAACCTCATCGCGCAACAGCACTACATCGACATAGGTTTTGAGCAACTCGTGGCGTTCACGGGAGTGCGCCGCGCCGGACCAGGCCTGCAATTCGGGAAAGCCGCCATGGGTTAGGTAGCGCACCAGATTTTGATGCAATGCCGAGCGCTCCGCCTTGGTCAACCGCAGACTGGATTTGCCGGGCAGCGCCGTGTGATGGCGCAGCATTTCGCGAAAGCTGAACGGCGTGACAACCGCCTCCATGGCTCGGCCGCGCATGCTGGAGGCAATTTCACGCGAAAGCAGTTTGGCCGATGACCCCGACACAAACAGCTCGATGGTTTCCGAATCGAGTATGCGCCGCGCGAAGGTTTCCCAGCCGGCGACGAGTTGAATCTCGTCGAGCAGGAAGGTGGTTTTTTCGCGGTCGCGGCGCGTGGGGTAGAGCTTGTAATACTCTTCAACCACCAACTGCAAATCGAGCGCCGTCATGCCCGCCAGGCGTTCGTCCTCGAAGCTGAAATAGACCAGAGACTCGCGCGCGGCGCCGGCCTTCACGCGCTCGCCCACAATGCGCCACAGCAGGGAAGTTTTGCCGGCGCGGCGCATGCCGATGACGGCAATCGCTTTGTTGGTGACGGCGGGCAGCCAGACATCGCGCGCCGTGAGGACGGGCACCGGCGCAGCGATGCTGTCGACGATCTTTTGCCGGATCGCGCTGCGGTAGCTATTCTGAAAGCCGGTGACCATATTGGCTTTTAAAAAGTACAATTTATTTAAATATTGTACTCCTTAAAAGTACAACTATTCAAACTGACAATGCCATCATTGATGCCGTTTGATGCGAATTCACGGCACGCGATGCGGGCGATGGTCATCGCTTGCTGCTTTTCGAACCCAAGGACTCCTTTTGCTAAGGTCTTGCCTCGAGCCTTATCGGATTCGCGCGATTGGGCTTGATCCGAATTTCCACGCGAGAACCCAATCGATTGGCCATGGCCACGAGGCGTTCTATGCTTATGCGGCGGAAATTCGCATTGCGCACGCGTGAGAAGTCGCCCGCGTCGATACCGGTCAGGCTTTGCGCTTTTCGAACGCTCAAGCCTTCTTTGTCCAACCGTTTGATGACCTCGGCCGCCAGAATAGCCTTTAACTGACGGATATCGGGATCGGAAATTTCAAGATCGCGATAAACATTGCCGCTGCCACGGATGACTTCCAATGGCTCGTCTCTCATTTCAATATTTCCTTTAACCGTTTGAGTCGGTTTTCGACCAGATTGACTTCCTGCTTCGGCGTCTTAATTCCGGCCTTGGATTTTTTTGAAACGCGTGAACTACCCATATGTCCTCGCCAATATGAACTGCATACACCGCTTAGATCCATTGCAGTGGCTGAGAGGATGTTGGCATTACTGCCAACACTTGTCAATGACATTGGCGCTGGCGTCGCTTTTTCCAAGTTCAATGGCTGGCCCTTTTGAGTAATGGTCGAAAGCAGCCTGCGACCATTAAGCGACGCCTGCAATTCGAGCAATGTGGACACTCCATTGGCAAATTAGGACCGAGCATTAATCCATGTCCATGTCAACCAATGATCCAATCAGGCGTTAAATAAATGATGATGTTCCTTGGAATTCGCCTTGAAGAATATTGCCCGTATGACAATTGATATCCAACATTTCTGCGTCGCATAACACGACGTGAAAACGCCATTGACATCCCTGTCCGTCCCCAGCGAACACATCGAAAAGCAGATACTTTTATTGCGCGGGCATAAGGTCTTGCTTGATAGCGACCTTGCCGCGCTCTCTGCGGTCGAAACGCGAGCGTTGATACAGGCGGTCAAGCGCAATTTGGATCGATTTCCGGAAGATTTTATGTTTCAACTTGCCACTGAGGAACTGGAATCTTTGAGATCACAATCTGTGATCTCAAACAATCCGGGCCGCGGCGGACGACGATACGCTCCATTTGCTTTTACAGAACAAGGGGTTGCGATGCTCTCCACAGTATTGAGCAGCCCACGCGCCATCGCCGTCAACATAGAAATCATGCGCGCCTTTGTGAGGCGGCGCGACATAATCTCCAGCAACAAGGAATTGTCCATGCGCCTGGATCAGCTCGAAACCAAGATGGGGGCCAAGCTCAATATCCACGACCAAGCCATCGTGGACATTCTCGATGCCATTCGAGCGCTCATGACTCCGGATTTTCCCACTAAGAAAAGATCAATCGGATTCATTCAAACTGATTGATCGAGACTACTCAATTCCTGCACAATATCTTATCGATCGCCCTTCCGAGCACGGCTGTGCAATCCGCTGCCGCCTCGCGGCAGCGCCAGCCCACATGCAGATCCGGGCGCACCAGTACGCAACCACTGTCCTCGACCTCGGATAATCGAGCCCAATCTCCATAGGGGTCCTTCACTGGCAAACCCAGGCCGATTTCCCGCACTTCTATAGTCACTCCGGTCAAAGCAGACACCTGTGCCGCGGCTTTCTTCCACGCCGATCCGCCAATGCCGGTCAGGAGCGTGAAGCATTCGTGGCCGCAAAGGTCTTGCGTCGAACAGGGCTTTGAATGCTGCTCCAGCCAGCAATGCGGCAGTCGTGAGCCAGGCCGGGTGGTGGGTCGATAGTGCAAATCGGCGTCCCTGTCGAATCCCGGTGCCAGCGTGCCATCGGGCATGACTGCGCCCGATTGGTAGGTTTGATTAAGTTCCACGCCCAGGGTGTTGTAGACATAGTTGCGTTCCTCGATGGCCTCGCGCCAGCGACGCCGCAGCGTCTCGCCCTCTGAGCCCGGCGCCATCAGCCGCGCGAACGCCTGTTGCCGTGATTGCCTGTCTTGCCCCGGACGCATGCCCAAAACCTCCAGCAGCGCTCGCCCGCCTTCGAAACTTGCAATGGCGCGATCCACAACACGTTCTCCGATGGGTTGGCGTTCTTCGCTGTAGGTATCCAATAGTCCGCTGCCGGCCCGCCCGCGTAACACAAGCGCGATTTTCCAGGCGAGATTAAACGAGTCTTGAATACATGTGTTCGATCCCAGCCCGTTCCAGGGGGGATGCCTGTGCACCGCGTCGCCGGCGCAAAACACCCGGCCCACGGAATACTGGCCTGCAATGACGCGATTGATGAGCCAACGGCTGATGCCTTGTATTTTCACTCGCACCGATTCATCGCCGATCATGCCGGTGATGATTCGCTGCGCCAGTTCGTTGTTCATTTCAACGTGCTTATCGCCGGCTGCCACCTCGGGGAACATCGCCAGCCATTGTGTCCAGGGACGCACCATGCGCAGCGACGCATAGCCGCCTGTAATCTCATCGTAACCATGGTCGAAAATCGAATAGAGCGATCCTGGTCGATGCGCTACA
>CAMDRY010000285.1 GCA_945906975.1 Bordetella parapertussis
TTGTGCGTGCATATATCGGGTCCTGTCGCCTAGACTTTTTGCACCTGGGCCCGACCGAACAGACCGGAGGGGCGGAAGAACAACAGGCCCAGCAGCACGATAAACGCCACGGCATCCTTGTACTTGGATGAAATGAAGGCCGCCGAAAAGGACTCGAGCAGGCCGAGCAGAAGGCCGCCGACCAAGGCGCCGGGCAGATTGCCCAGGCCGCCCAGCATGGCTGCGGAAAAACCCTTGAAACCGAGCACGGTGCCGGCATTGAAGGAGGTCAGCGTGATCGGCGTGATGATGATGCCGGCCAGCGCACCGGTGCCGGCGGCAATGACAAAAGACCACATCACCGTGCGCGGCACATTGATACCTATCAGCGCCGCCGCCTCGCGGTCGGCGGCCGCAGCCTTCATTGCGCGGCCGAGCAGCGTGCGTTCGAAAAACAAGTGCATGCCGGCCATGGTGGCGAGCAGCAGGCCGACTATCCACAAGGCTTGCGGTTGCAGGCTCGCGCCGCCTATTTGTATCGACTCGACGCCGGAAAAACTCGGCAGGCTCATCGGGTTCTTGCCCAGCACCAGCATCACCAGCGCCTTGGTGGCGATGGCAAAGCCTATGGTCACCAGCGTGATCGACATCGGCGAGGGCTGAGACAGCGGATAGACGGCCAGGCGTTCGGACACGAGGCCCAGCACGGCAACGCAGACCACCGCCAGGGGCACCAGCGCGAGCAGTGGCCAGGCGAACTGCTGGTGTATCCACGCCGCCATCATGCCCCCTGCCATGACCCACTCGCCCTGGGCGAAGTTGATCGCGTCGGTGGACTTGAACACGACGTTGAAGCCCAGTGCCACCAGGGCGTAAATGGCGCCGGTGGCAATGCCTCCGAAGGCCAGTTGCAGTAGCAGTCCTGAATCCAAGCTCTCAGCCCGAAACGGCTACGCGGTCACCCGCAGCTGCGCGGTCGCGGATGTCGGCCATGGCCACACCCAGGCGCGCCAGATGATCGCGCGCCTCGCCCAGGAATTGCGCCACCACCGCGGACTCTTCGGCGACGCTCATCGCGCCCAGCCCGGCCTGGCGCGTGATCGCATCGGCGGCAACGATGTCATCGGCGATGCCACCAGGGGCGAGCCAGGCGCAGATCGCGCCCGAGAGCAGCAGGCCTTCGAGCGCCTGGTCGATCTCGGCGCTGATTTCGGCGCGTGCCGCGTCATCCCAGCCCGCGGCGCGCTCGGCGAGGTAGACCCAGCCGAAGGCGACGTGGCGCTCCTTGTCCTGAACCATGCGCTTCAACATGGACAGCGCCACAGGATCGGTGGCGTGGCGCAGGTAGCCGCGGTTGAGTTCCAGGTCTATGCCGTCGAGGATGGCCGAGTGCACGGCGATATAGGCGTCGACGGAAATACCCGGCTCGAAAGCCTCGCGGTGAAAATCCTGATTGAACAAGCCGGCGTAGTGGTCACTGGCCGGCCGGTCGCTGTATTTGCCGACGAGGTCGGCAAAACGCCAACAGCACTCGGTATGCCAGGCTTCTTCGCTGCCGCGCACGGTGAGAAACATTTTCGGGTCGCTCTCGCCGCCGTGTTCAAGGCAAAAGCGGATCAGGATGGCCGGCGTCTCGGGAAGGCCGCCGTACTCGGTCCAGGCGCGGCGGCTCCAGGACAGGGCCGCGGCGCGCAATTGCTCGGCGCCGTAGGCGGACGCGTCGAACTTCGCCCAGGGAATGTGCTTTTCCGGATCCCAGTGCGCGGTCTTGGCCTGATGGTAGAGGCCGCGTATGGTCTGCATGTGCGGCTCGAGGTGCAGCGGGAAGCGACGTTCAACGAGCGGATCGGCGCGGCGGCGGCGCGCGCGGCGGACCTTGGGGTCTTGCAGGGACTGGGTGTTGGACGCGGCGGCGGTTACGGTGGCGGCATTCATCAAAAAGCGCCTTCTATTTTCGGGTGCGTGAATTGTTTCAGCGTAAAGCCCCAGGCCTGCATCTGCTTGCGGATGCGCTTGATACTTTTTATGAACACCGGCTTTTCGTCCGACTCAACGGTGGCGCCAAGACCGGCCTCATAGGTGATGCGGTCGGCTTCGGTTTCGGCGCGCGTCGCCGGCGTGTCCGGCCCCAGCCAGGCGCTGTGATAGCCGTTGAGCTCGACTTTTTCTATCATGTTGACCACGGCCTGCTCGACGCCGGCGAGTTGCCCGGGCGTGAGTTCCTTGACGCGCTCTTCCATATAAGCCCAGCCAAAGGCGCAATGGCGCACCTCGTCGCGCATGATCAGTTGCAGCGCGCGTTTGGCCGCCGGGTTGGTGGTGATCTTGATCAGGTGGCCGAACACGTCGAAGGCGATTTCCTCGGCGGCGCAGACGAGGGAGGCGATGGTCGCCTCAAGGGGCATATCGAGATCGAGGGCCATTTTGCGCACGCCGTGGGTGGCGACCGAACCCTGGAAGGCCGATTGCACCGGCGCGTCGATATAGCCGCCGAGCTTCTCGGCGACCAGGTAGCAGACCTCGGCGTGGCGTGATTCTTCCTGGGTGCGCAGCGTGAAAAAGAAACGCATATCGGGCGCATGGTGCTGTTGGCAAAAGCGGATTTGCAGCGCCGGCGATTCGGATATGGCGCCGTACTCGCCCCAGGCGCGGCGGCTCCAGTACAGGCGCGCGGCATAACGCTGTTCGTCGCTGTATTGCTCCGGGTGGAGCTCATCCCAGGGCACGGCCTTGACCGGATCCCACTGCTTGGCCGTGGCCTGGCGGTAGAGGTCGCGGATTTTCGGGATGCGAATGTTCAGGTCGAGCGGGAACCGCGACTCGGACTCGTCCAACAGGCTGTGCGACAGGACTGCACTCATTTCGCCCTCCTAATTTTTTTCGAAATCATGACAGATCAAAAACCGCGACCAATACGCTCCCTCTCCCGCAGGCGGGTGAGGCGGGGGTTTCGCGGAGCATGCTCCGCGCCCGTCGAACGGTGTCCCGATGCAACGGGACACTCGCCCTGCAAGGGAGGGGACCTACTAACCGGCTATTCAAAATATTGGACCAAGGTTCAGATGGTGCCGAGCTTGGGATGGTAGAACGGTTTGAGCGTGAAGCCCCAGGGCTCCATCAGCTTCCTGACGCGCTTGACTGTGGCGATGAACACCGGTTTCTGGATGGGCTCTATGGTCGCCCCGAGGCCCGCCTCGTAGGTGATACGATCGGCCTCGATTTCGTCACGCGACGCAGGCGTGTCGGGCGCGAGCCAGGCTTCCTGGTAACCGTTGAGGTAAATTTTTTCGATCATGAACTCGGTCGCCTCCTGCACCCGCAGGATTTCAGCGCGGCTCATGTGTGGAATGCGGTGTTCCATGAAATACCAGCCGAAGGCGCAATGGCGCACTTCATCACGCGCGATCAGCTTGAAGATTTTCTTGGCGGCCGGATTGGTCGAGACACTGGCGACATGGTGGATCATGTCGAAGGCCAGCTCCTCGGCGGCGCAGACGAGGGACGCAATAGTCGCCTCCAGCGGCATATCAAGGTCGAGCGCCATTTTGCGCACGCCGTGCGTCGCCACCGCGCCCTCGAATGCCGACTGCTTGGGCGCGGCGATGTAACCGCCGAGTTTTTCTGCAAAAAGGTAGGACACCTCGGCGTGGCGCGATTCCTCCTGGGTGCGCAGGGTGAAGAAAAAACGCAGGTCGGGTGCCTCGCGCTGCTGGCAAAAACGGATTTGCAGCGCCGGCGACTCGGAAATCGCACCGTACTCGCTCCAGGTGCGCCGGCTCCAGTACATGCGCGCCGCGAGTCGCTGCTCCTCGGCGTAATCCTCCGGACGCAGCGTATCCCATGGAATCGCATCCACCGGATCCCATTGCTTGGCCGAGGCCAGGCGATAGAGCTCGCGGATTTTCGGAATCCGTACACCCAGATCAAGCGGAAAACGCGACTCGGACTGGTCGAGCAGGCTGCGAATGGCGACGGCACTCAAGGCGTCAACGCCCCACCAACGTCATTGCGAGGAGCGAAGCGAGGAAGCAATCTCGTAGCAAATGCAACATCGCGATTTTCACCGGATTGCTTCGCTGCGCTCGCAATGAAAGCTATTTCACCAGTGACATACGGATTCATCGCTCAGTACGGCGCCAGGCGCCAGCCGTTGTTCTTCCAGTTGATCACCACCGCGTCGTCCTTGCCGAGGCCGGAATGGCTGGTCGGCGAGAAGCTGAAGTCGCCGCCGGCGCCCTTGAAGTTCTTCAGGCCCTCCAGCGCAGCGCGTATTTTTTCCTTGTCCTTGCCACCCTTTGCGAGCGCCTCGGCCGCCATGTAGATGGCATCGTAGGTCTGCGCGACAAACTGGTTGGGCTTGGTGTTGAAGCGCTTCTCGAAGCGGGCGGTTACATCGGCAATGCGCTGCTTGAGCGGGTCGCTGGCCGGCAGATCGGGGCCTACCGGGAATTTCTGCGACAGCAAGTCCATGCCCTCGGCCGCGCCTTCGGCCTGCTTCATGTAGCGGTCGTCGACGAAACCGTAGCCGTGCATGATGACGCGGTCGCCGAGGCCCAGCTGCTTGGCCTGCTTGATGAAGACCACCCCGGCCGGGGTGATAGTCCAGCAGATGATGGCCTTGGCGTCGCTCGCCTTGATCCGCGTAAGCTGGGCGGTCATGTCGGTGTCGGATGGATTGAAGGTCTCATACAAGACCTTGAGACCGCGCTTGGGCGCGACTTTTTCCATCTGCTCCTTGGCACTCTGGCCAAAACCGGAGCTATCGTAGAGCAGCGCAACCGAGGTG
Source organism: Bordetella parapertussis (assembly GCA_945906975.1). Next base: position 4,766 of record CAMDRY010000285.1, read on the forward strand.
ATGCCGCGCTTGGCAAAGGAATCGGCGG